>JBEIGR010000670.1:0-3060 GCA_040381795.1 Verrucomicrobiaceae bacterium
AAAAAAGGCTCGCACTACGAAGGCGGCATGCGCGTGCCCTTCATCGCTGCTTGGGCCAAGCCGAGCGAGAACAACGAGCATCAAAAGCGCCTGCCCATCGCCGCGAATGCCGTGCAGAGCCAGCAGGCTGCGGTGTATGACCTGTTCCCGACGATTTTGAATCTCACCGGCATCGCCACACCGACGCAGCATGCGGTCGATGGCAAAAAGCTCGACACCCTGCTCACCGCCAAGCCGGACAGCAGCCGCGAGGAAAAGTTCCTCATGCACTACCCGCATGCGCCGCATCGCACGAACTACTTCACCACCTTCCGCGACGGCGTTTGGAAGGTCATTTACCATTACTTCCCGACCGACGCCGTCAGCGGCGGCAGTCACCACCAGCTCTTCAACCTCAAGGACGATCCCTTCGAGCAAAACGACCTCTCCAAGTCCCATCCGGCCGAGTTGAAGAAAATGATGCAGGGCCTCATCGCCGGCCTCGAAGCCCAAAACGCCGTCTATCCGGTGGAACAAGGCACGCAGACGCCGGTGAAGCCGAAGATACCGTGAACGGAAAGTGGAACAGGTTTTCAACCTGTTCAGGCCCCTGCGCCGTCCATGAAGCCGTTGCCAGCATCATCTCGAGATGCTTGGAGCGGTTCTGGAGCACTCGCGCCCGCTACGCTCCGTCGGCACAGGTTGCAAACCTGTGCCACTTTCTCTGCCGCTTTCGCGTTCTGGCGAACGCGTCTACGCATCCATCACATACCGCGTGACGTGAAAAAACACCGGCGCGGCAAAGCTGAGCGAGTCGAACCGGTCCATGAAGCCGCCGTGACCAGCGATGGCACCGCCCCAGTCCTTCACGCCGCGATCCCGCTTGATGGCGGACATCACGAGACCACCTGCAAAGCCCATCAGCACAATGATCGCCGCCATCCCGGCGGCTTGCAGCGGTGAAAACGGCGTGGCCCACCACAGCGCGGCTCCGATGGCGATCGTCGTGCCGCCACCACCCAGAAACCCTTCCCACGTTTTCCCCGGACTCACCTTCGGCGCGATCTTCCGCCTGCCGCAGAGCTTGCCCCAGACGTATTGCATCACATCACTCAGCTCCACCACGGTCACGAACCAGAACAGCAGCTTCGCATTCTGCCCCTCGAAGCCGGGGATTTTGAGCAGCATCAGAATGGCCGGCGCATGGCTGATGCAGTACACGCACACCATCAGCCCCCACTGGATTTTCGCCGTGCGCTCCAGAAAGCCCTCGCAGTCCCCCGCCAGCGCCGAGCGCACCGGCAGCACCAGAAAGGCGTACACCGGGATGAAGATCGCAAACATGCCGTACCAGCCCGTGCCGAGGAAATAGTAATGCAGCGGCGTCACGATGAAGAAGACCCAGAACAGCGTGCGATGATCCCCCACCTTTGTCGGCGTGAGCGTGATGAACTCGCGCAGCGCCATGAACGAGCAGAACGCAAACATGAGCGTCGTCCCCAGCGGCCCGATGATCAGCGCCGTGGCAAACACCGCCACCATCAGCCACCACGCGTTCGTGCGGGCGTTTAAATTCGCCACCGTGACCTTCGCGTAGTCCGTCACGGCTTTCTTCGCCAAAACGAAACCAATCAAAGAGGCCACGACGAGCAGCCCCAGGGTGCCCCCGAGGAGGTAAAGAAGTGCGGGATCGGAGAAGGCTTTCATTGGGTCATTCTTAATGCCATCACGGCTTCCCGCGCCCGCGTGAGAAAGTCCGGCCTTGGTTCGCCATCCTCCAAACGGATCGGGGCGCCAAAGGTGACGCTGCCGAGCATCGGTACGGGGAGGATTTCACCCTTCGGGAGGATGCGGTTGAGGTTTTCCATCCACACAGGCACCAGCTCCACATCCGGCCGCTTCCGCGCCAGATGATACAGGCCCCCTTTGAAGGGTTGCGGCTCCGGCGTCGTCTGCCGGCCGCCTTCGGGGAAGAGGATGAGCGAGTGGCGATCACCGAGAGCCTGCACCATGTCATCGAGCGGATTGCACTCCGGTGTGGGCTTTTTTCGCTCGATGAGCAGCGCGTTGAAGACCTCGCAGGCCAGCTTCATGCGCAGGCGACTGGCGCTCCAGTAGTCCTTCGCCGCCACCATGCGTGTCAGCAGCCGCACAGGCGGAGGCAGCGAGGCCCACAACACGGGTCCGTCGAGATTGCTGGTGTGGTTGGCGAAATACACGCGCTGCTTTAGCTCCGGCCCGCAGCCATGCCAACGTGCCACCGAGCCCGAAAACAGTCGCAAGGCTCCAGCGACGAGGTGTTTGGTCATGCTGTCAGCATGCGCGGCAAGGCGGCGTTGTCACGCGGCAGCAACAGTAGGCGCATTCGCCAGAATGCGGCCCATCGCTCCGTGCTCTGGCGAGCACGCCTACAACGATTCACTCCAACGTGATGCCATGCCAGTAGCCGAACTCCATGCTCCAGCCGTTGGCGTGGCCTTCGAGGCGGAGCGTGATCTCCTGGCCCTTCCACTGGGTCAAATCGACCTCCACGGTCTTCCAACGCGGCTTGTCATGATCCACGGTCATGGTTTTGACCTCTTGACCGTTGACCAAGACCTTGACCACCCAATCACCGCGATCATCCGCCGCCACGTTGAAGGTCAGATTCGTTTTATCCACCTTCAGCTTTCGCTCAAAGCTCGCCGGTGTCTTCTTGTCCGGGAACGGATGCATGAGCAGCACGTTCGTTTTGCCGTGGTATTCGGCCAGTTTGACCGGCGTGCGTTCGAAATCGGGCGCAGAGACCTTCCAATCGGGATTCCACAGGCTGACGCTCTCCCAGTCGATGGCACGCCAATTGGTGCCTTTGGGCTTGGAGGAAGCTTCGGGCACTTCGACGCCTTGGATGAGCAGTTTCTTCTTTTCCGGCGTGAGCGGTCCTTCTTCCGGCGGAGCCAGGATGTACCAAATGAGGTCGCGGAAGGCCGCATCCGGTAAACCGCCGAATCCCATCGGCATGAGGCTCTGCTTCGTGTTCGTGAGCGAGGCGATTTGATCGCGTGGCACGACCTGCGTGGCTCCACCGGCCCCGAGCAGCTT
>JBEIGR010000671.1:0-3059 GCA_040381795.1 Verrucomicrobiaceae bacterium
GCTTCAAGGTGAATCTTTTCGCCTCAGAGGCCAATGGCGTGGTGAAGCCATCCCAGATGCGATGGGAAGAGCGCGGGCGCTTAAGGGTCTCCTGCACGGTGAGCTATCCGCAGATCAAGCCAGGCGAGAAGCCCAACGACTATGTGCTGGTATGCGAGGACACGGATGGCGATGGCCGCGCGGATAAGTTCACCAAGTTCGTCGAGGGCTTGTTCATGCCGACTGGCATCGAACTTGGCGATGGTGGACTCTATGTCGCTCAGGGCACGGAGTTGCTGCACTTCCGCGACACCAAAGGCACCGGCAAGGCGGACACTCGGCGCATCGTTCTCGGTGGTTTCGGCACGGGGGACTCGCACCAATTGATTAACTGTCTGAACTGGGGCTTTGGCGGGGAGCTGTGGTTCACGCAGGGGCATCACATCTACTCACGCGTCGAGACCCCGTATGGCGTGGAGACGCTGAACCGCTCTGGCGTGTGGCGTCTGCGCCCGCGCACCGGGCACCTCGATCCCTTCTTCCAATGGTCCACTGCGGGCGCGAACTGCTGGGGCGTGGTCACCACGGACTACGGCCAGCCTTTCCATATTAGCGGCGCGAATGCCACTGCCTACTTCACCATGCCGGGTCTCTCGCGCTCGAGCCTTTCCACGCCAGCTGAAGCCATTAGGGTTTGCGAGGCAAGCAGCAAGCAGGTCGGCATGGAGTTCCTCGGCAGCAGCCAGTTTCCGCAGGAGATGCAGGGCCGCGTCATCCTCGGCGGCTTCTACGCGAACCGTCTGGAGCAACACGAACTGCACCTCAAGGACGGCGTGTATTCATCGACGCAGCTTCCGAGCATCATCGAGACGAAGAACCATGTCTTCCGCCCGGTGGAGGTCCGCAGCGGCCCGGACGGTGCGCTCTATGTCGCGGATTGGTATAATCCCATCATCGGCCACTACAGCGCCTCCTATCGGCATCCCGACCGCGACAAGGAACATGGACGCATCTGGCGTGTGACTTACAAGGGCCGTCCGCTGGTCAAGCCCACATCGCTCGCGAATGCCACCGTCAGTGACCTCTTTGAGCTACTCGACTCTCCCGAGCGGTGGGCCAGCTACCAAGCCAAGCGCCTCCTGTTCGAGCGCGACAGCAAGGAAGTGACCACGGCACTCGACGCATGGGTTGCCAAACTCAAGGCGGGTGATGCGAAGGATGAATACCGCCGCCTTCAGGCCCTCGCCATTTATGAGGCCCACGAAACGGCGCGACCCGAGTTGTTAAAGTCGCTGCTGCGTTCGCCGGACGCCCGCATTCGCGCCTACGCCACGCGCACGCTTTCGACTTGGGCGCGCGACGGTGCCTTGCCCGAGGCCATCACGTTGCTGGAACCGCAGATTGCTGATGAAGACCCGCTGGTGCGTCTGGAAGCCATTGTCGCGGCCAGCTACGTGCCGGACCCACGCGCAGCCGTGGTCGCCCTGCGCGCTTTAGACAAGCCTTTCAACGCCTATCATCAACACGCACTCCCGAAGACGCTGAACGGCCTCGCTCCGATCTGGGTGCCAGCTCTCGCCGCTGGGAAACTCGCTTTCGACAAGGACGAGCACCTCATTTCTGCCCTGCAAACTGCCAAGGTGGAGAACAACAGGGACATCATGCGCCAGCAGATCGAGCGTCACACAGGCGATGCCGCGCGTCAGTCCCTTTGGCTCAAGGCCCTCGCTACCGTCGCCAGTGCGACGGACATCCCTCTCATTCTCGAACGCGGCGGCCAGGATCCCGCCGTTCTCGCTGCTCTCGCCAGTTCATCCGCCTTGCGCGGCTCCAAACCCAAGGACACCGCCTCGCTGATCGAGCCGCTCTTCACTTCGACGAATGCCGCCGTGCGCACCCAGGCCGTGCGCATCGCGGGTGCTTGGAAACTCGCCGCCTTTGCCGAGCGCATCCGCGCCCTCGCTGCCGATGAAGCAACACCGCTGCCTTTGCGCAAAGCCGCGCTGATGGCCATCGGTGATTTTGGCGGCCCAGCCGATCCCACGCTGCTCCGGATCATCGACAGCGCTGCGTCGCCCGAACTGCAAGCCACCGCGCTCGATGCGCTCATCACTGGCAGTCCTGACGAGGCTGCACGGATCGTGCTGGGCAAACTCAACCACGCCAAGCACAGCGAGGAAGCCACACCGTTGCTCAAGGCCATGCTCGCTCGCGCAGAAGGCAGCGCCGCTTTCAACAAGGCCGTGTCGAAGCCGCAAGCGCTCAGCGCCGCCAGCGCCAAGCTTACGCTCGCCGCACTGAATCTGCTCGGCCATAGCGACCGCAAACTGCCGCAATTGCTCATGAAGCTCGCGGGCATGAACACCACGCTCCCCGTCTATACGAAGGCGTATGTCGCCACCCTCGTGAAGGCAGCGCAGACCATCGGCCGCTCAGCCGATGGCAAAAAGGTCTTCGAACAAACCGGCTGCATCGCCTGCCACATGCCCGGAGCGCCGCAAAGCAAGATCGGCCCCGACCTCAGCGCCATCAGCCGCAGCATGCCCATCGACATGATCATTGGTGAAATCATCTGGCCCGCGCTCAACGTCAAAGAGGGCTACGAAGCTGCCACCGTCACGATGAAGGACGGCAGCGTCATTGCGGGGTTCAAGCATACCGAGACCACCGACACCATTGACATCCGCGACCCGGCCACCGGCAGCGTCAAGACGCTCCAACGAGCCAGCACCGCCAAGATTCAGACCGGCGGCACCCTCATGCCCGATGGCCTGACCGCCACATTCAGCGAGCAGCAGCTCGCCGACCTCATCCGCTACGTCAGCGAGTTGGGGAAATGAAATGTTCCCGAACACACTCAATCCACAACGCCCCAACCAAGAACAAGGAACAAAGAACCCAACACCATGAAACCACTCTTCTTCACCCTTCTCCTCATCACCTCCGCAGCCTCAGCGCAGACACCGCTCTCCGATGGCAAGACCTTCACCGGCTGGGAGGGCGATACCACCACGCAATGGCGCATCGAAGACGGCGCTTTCACTTCGGGCTCACTCGAGAAGAAGCAAACCCGCAACGAC
>JBEIGR010000672.1:0-3055 GCA_040381795.1 Verrucomicrobiaceae bacterium
GGCGCAGCACGCTGGGGTGCTCCGGCGGATTCAAAGCACGGGCAGCGGAAGACCACTCCCCTTTGTGGCCAAATCCCTCGTGCTACCATTGCTGCAGATCGCTTCAAATATCACTGAGTTTCGCGGCATTCCGCGTGAGCTCATTCTCGCTGCCAATGATGTGAAGGACTTCCCGGTCGCATGGCGCAGTTTGTTCACCCAGCAGCGTCCCGTGCAGCCCGAGCAGACGGCCACCTTCCTTGATGCCTATGGTGAAGGATTGGAGCCGAAGGCGGTCAAGGCCTTCATCACGGAAACCGACAAGCTGATCCTGCGGCAGGCCACCGCCAGCTACCGGCTGCTCGACATGCTATCGGGCAATCTCCAGCTCGTGATCGAGGGTGGTGTCGGCACTGGCAAGTCCTGGTATGCCATCGAGCAGGCACGCCGCCTGGCCGAAAACGCCGGGGGCGACTCAGGCCGCGATGTCCTCATGGTCGCCTATAATCTCGCGTTGTGTGAGCGGCTTCGCACCAGCGCCGGAAAGATGGGCCTGCAACGTGGCAGCATTACCGTGCACAGTTCGGAAAGCATCGCCGCCTCCATCCTTGAGGCCTCAGGCATTCCGCATGAAGTGCCGCCGGACAGGGAGGGAGTGGAACGCTATTTCAATGAGACGCTTCCACTGCTTGCCATCGAAGCCCTGACCACCGAACCCGCCAAACTGGGCAATCTGCTCGGCAAGTTTGATGCGCTGGTCGTGGACGAGGCTCAGGATCATGACACTTTATTGCCGGGTGATTCGTCGCAACCCGATCACGCCGGCTGGTGGTCCATCTATGTCGCGCTGTTGAATCAGGGCTGGCAATCTCCCATGGCCATCTTTGGCGATGCCGCCCAGCGACCGCCGTTTCGTGCTCGGGATCGCTTCGCACTGAACTCCGTGCGCCAGCGGCTCAGCCAGCATGCGCACCTGCGCCTGAATTGTGCCCTGCGCTACACCCGGCCCATCTACCGTTTTCTCAAGCAGCTCGACGGTGAAGGATCCCACGATCTCGTCACAGGACTGCACAGCGATGGTCAATTGCCCGACGGCCCCGAGGTCGAGATCCATCAGGCAGCGGCATCTCAGACACCCGCGCTTGTTGAGCACATCCTCGACCGCTGGCACTCCACCGGTCTCTGCGCTCCCTCAAAGGTGCTCATCCTTTATGACCGCAGCCAGATCAGCAACACCCCGCTCGCCGGCCTTGAGAACCTGCTCAATCATCCCCTGCGGCCCTATCTCGAAACCCTCGACCAGCCATCCGTCAACGCCATCGGCCACACCTCCATCCACAAGGCCAAAGGCCTTGATGCCCTGGCCGTGATCCTCATTGGCCTCCCGCCTTTCGGTCAACTCACCCGCCCCTACGACCGCTTCACCTACTTCATGGGCGCCAGCCGTGCGAGGCAGTTGCTGGCATGCGTTCATGTGAGCTGAGACCTTGCCTTTGGCACCGTTGCATGAACTATGCACTCATGCCGCGAGCGCCAAGGAAAGACATCAGCGAAGCCATCGAGGCACTGTATCACCTCAATGTCGGTGTCGTTGGTTCCGGGAGTGAGCGACATGAGCGTCCGCACAAGCCGCTCCTGCTGCTCGCCGTGATGGATCTTATCGCTCAAGGCAGGGCCACGCCGGAGAGCATCCCTTGGAGCCAGGACTTGCGGGCAAGATTCGCGCTGTATTTCGAACTCGTCCGGCAACGGAACGATCAATGCACCCCGGAGAATCCCTTCTTCTACCTGCGACAGGAAAAATGGTGGGAGCCTTTTCGGCAGGATGCCAAGGGCACGACCCCACTTGAAGCCACGCCCACCGCGGCTCAGGCCAACGCCAGCACCGTCTTCGCCAAAATCGCGCCCCCCATCGCCAACTGGCTCATCACTGCCAGCGACCGGTTGCACCTGCGGGAGGCGATCGTCGCCCGCTACTTCCCCCAC
Organism: Verrucomicrobiaceae bacterium; assembly: GCA_040381795.1. Lineage (GTDB taxonomy): Bacteria > Verrucomicrobiota > Verrucomicrobiia > Verrucomicrobiales > Verrucomicrobiaceae > Prosthecobacter. The sequence goes on from JBEIGR010000672.1 coordinate 1,966, forward strand.
GCCCGCGAGGCCCTGAGCCCCCACTTCTTCGAAGGCTCCGTCCAGGAAACATCGCCTGCACCCGAACCGGACACCGACGATACCGACGTGCGCCCGGGTCGCTCCGCCGGGTTCCGTCGCAAGATCCTCGAGATTTACGACTGCCAGTGCGCCGCCTGTGGTCTGCGCATTCGGTTGCCCCACATCGACGACTTAACGTTCGTCGATGCCGCACACCTGATCCCATTCGAGGTGGACCACAACGACCATCCCACCAACGGCATCGCTCTTTGCAAGAATCACCACTGGGCCATGGACCGCCATCTCATCGCGCCCTCTCGCGATGGAGTATGGAGAGTTTCAGGTTCCCTCGTTGCGCACCGCTCCCCCGGCGAAAAGGATCTCCTCACCCTCCGGAACCAGCCGGTGCTCAAGCCAAGTGAGAAAGCCTTTTATCCCGCCGAAACCGCGTTGGACTGGCGGTGCCAGCGTCTCGTGGCATGAATCCTCATTTCACACTCTGAAAAAGTCGGTCACACGTCATGCCCAGCCTCGCCCGTCACCTTCAGGATGTTTTCATTCGGGACTGCCCTCCGGGGTGGGCCTGCAGTCCTGAAGTGAGCGTGGTCACAAAAGAGATGGAGCGGTGGCTTGGCTATGCGCCGCAAGCCGATGTCATGTTGCAGGAAGTCAAAACCGGCCGCCGCGTATGGGTCGAGTTGGAGATCAGCCGGGCGGATCCCGTGGCCAACCATGCCAAGTTTGCCACCGCCCACCTTTTTCAGCCGATGCCGCAGCAGGACACCTTTGTGTCGATGGTCAGCCGCCATGTGGATCGAGGCCGGAGCAATCTCGCTGCGCACACCATCGCGCTGATGCGCACCCTTGGTATCCGCGCTTTTCAGACGATTCTGCTGCCAACAGTCGAACGCGACGAAATCAAACGGCTGAATCATCTCACCCCCGACCGGCTGCGCGAGGAGGCACCCGTCGTCGGGGATGAACTCAAGCGTGTCCTCAGTGTCTCTGGAGCCGTTGGTCGAGTCCTGGAGAGCGACATCCACTTTGCCGCCAATGCCGTCGAAGTGCTCTACAATGTGCAGCGCTGGAA
>JBEIGR010000673.1:0-3013 GCA_040381795.1 Verrucomicrobiaceae bacterium
CAGGTGATGCACGACTACCTCACCTTCCTGCCGAAGTGGGTCATCGAAGGCACCGCGGAATACACCGAAAACCTGCCCTACAAGAACGGTATCTTCCGCGTGGACGGCCATAAGAACGGCATGAAGGACGCCATCGAGGAGGCAGGCAGCCGTGGCTACTTTGCCCAGATCCCGAGCCTCAAAGATCACCTGTCCATGAACCGTGCGGCATGGGACGCCATCGCAGATGATTCCAACAAGGGCATGGGAGAGCTTTACTTCCGCTCTTACCTGCTGGTGTATTTCTTCAACCACCTCGACGAAGATAAAAAAGGCACTCGCTTCATTAAATTCATGGAGGCCGTGTATGGCGAGGTGAAGGCGCTGCGGGAGTTTTTCGCGGATCCGAGGGTGAAACGCTTCCCGGATGGCCGCTTCAGCTACCCGAGCAATTTTCCTCCGCCGGACATCAAACCCGAAAGCGCCCCCTTCAAGCATCTCGGCATCCTCATGGAGGGTCGCACGCATGCCCAGCTTGCCGAGCAAATGAAGGCGGCTTACAAGGAAGTGGGTGTGAAGCTCAGTGTGAGCGAGTGACTCGAAGCGGAAGGTGCCATGGAGCACTGGAGTAGTGGGATTCAGAACTCCATCACTCCGCAGCCTCCCCTCACAGCCTCCGCAGCCCGTCTTCCGTCATCGGTGTGGGGATCTCGGCGTCGATCTCGTCGATGCGGGCGAGCGTTTCGGCATCGAGGATGAGATCGGCGGCTTTGAGGCTTTCTTCGAATTGATCCAGCGTGACGGCTCCGACGATGGTGGAGGCCACAAAATCATGCTGACGGCTCCACGCGAGAGACAGCGCGGTGACGCTCACGCCGATGTCACGAGCGATGATTTGCAGACGAGCCGTGGTCTCTAGCGAACGATCGTTTACAAAACGGGACGCCATGCGCTGCTGGCGCGGGCCTCCATTTTGAATGTAATCCGTAAAGCGTGCTCCGGCAGGCAAGGCACTGCCATTGTACTTCCCGCTCAGCACGCCACCGCCGAGCGGTGAGTAGGGCAGCAGGCTCACGCCTTCTTTCCGGCAGACCTGCGCCAGCTCGCTCTCGCAGCGGCGGTTGATCAGGGAGAAATTATTCTGCACGGAAGCCATGCGGGCGAGGCCGTGCTTCTCCGCCTCCCAGAGGTTTTTCATCACGCCCCAGCACGTTTCATTGCTCGATCCCCAGGCGCGGATCTTCCCCTGGTCGATGAGCATCGTGAGAGCGGTCAGCGTCTCCTCCTGCTCCATGCCGTGATCCGGCCAATGCGTTTGGTAGAGGTCGATGTAGTCCGTTTGCAGGCGGCGCAGGCTATCCTCGCAGGCCTGGAAGATCTGGCGGCGGTCGAGCGCCGTGAAACCACCCCGAATCGGCGGGCGAAACCAGCCATGGCCCGGCCCTGTGACCTTCGTGGCCAGGATGATCTCACCACGACGCTGTCCACGCAGCCAGCGGCCCACGATCTCCTCCGTGATGCCAAATTTTTCCGCACTGGGTGGCACGGGATACATCTCGGCGGTATCAAAAAAGTCGATCCCAGCCTCCAAGGCACGATCCATGATGGCGAAGGAAGTCTTTTCATCGGATTGAAGCCCGAAGGTCATGGTTCCCATGCAGATATCCGTGACGACGATGCCGGTGCGGCCGAGGCGATTGCGTTTCATAAGACCTCCAGAGTGGCCTGCCACGGCTCCTGCGCAACCCAGGTCATGAATCATGCACAAAAATACCGCGACCGGATGCAAAGCGCGTAGCAGCGCCGTGGCGAGCGATGCATGGTCGTACTCACCATGGGCAAAGAATTCAGCACCACTCCGCAAATAGTCCCTCACGTCGAAACCAAGCACCGCCGCATCTGCTCGCCGGTGCCGCATCCAGACAGCGTGGCACTGCTGGAGCGCATGCGTGAGGTGGAGCCGCTGTCCATGCGCGGCATGCCGCCCATCGTTTGGGACAAAGCGCAGGACATCTACGTCTTCGATAAGCACGGCAACAAGTGGCTCGACTGGAGCAGCGGCGTGCTCGTGACCAATGCCGGCCATGCCGCACCGGAAATCTGCAAAGCGATGATCGACCAGATCAACAGCGGCCTCATTCACAACTACGTCTTCCCGAGCGAAGAACGCCTCGAAGCCGAGGAAATCATCGCCTCCGTCTCGCCGGAAGGTTTGAAGAAGGTCTTCCTGCTCAGCAGCGGTAGTGAGGCCACCGAGTGCGCCATCAAGCTCAGCCGTGCGCACGGCATCAAGGTCGGCGGCACATCGAAAATCGGCATCATCGGCTTTGATCGCGGTTACCACGGTCGCACACTCGCTAGCCAACAGGCCGGCGGCATGGGCGGGCAGAAGACATGGATCGTGAATCTCGACAAAGCCATCATCAACGCCCCCTTCCCCGATGGTTACTGGGAGGGCGACAGCTCCTTCGATGCCTTTTTGAAGGCCATTGAGGCCAGCGGCATGAAGCCCGAAAACATCGCCGGTGTCATCATGGAGAGTTATCAGGGCGTGGGGCCTGATTTTGCGCCCGTGGAATACATTCAGAAGCTCCGGAAGTGGTGCGATGAGCATCAGGTGGTGCTGACCTTTGATGAAGTGCAGTCCGGCTTTGGCCGCACGGGCAAGTTTTGGGCCTTCGAGCACTACGGCGTCACGCCGGACCTCATTTGCTGCGGCAAGGGCATCAGCTCCGGCATGCCGCTGAGCGCTGTGATAGGTCGCCAGCACATCATGGATCACTTCCCGCCTGGTAGCATGACCAGCACGCACACCGGCAATCCCGTCTGCTGCGCCGCGGCGACCGCGAACATCAAAAAGCTCCTCGCCGAAGACCTCACCGGCAATGCCGCCAAGCTCGGTGTGATTTTGCATGAGCGCTGCAAAGCCATTCAGGCACGTCATCCAAGCGTCATCGGTCATGTGACCTGCGCGGGACTCGTCGCAGGCTTGCAAGCCGTCGTTCCCGGCAAAAAAGAGCCGAACCATGACTTC
>JBEIGR010000674.1:0-3008 GCA_040381795.1 Verrucomicrobiaceae bacterium
CACAGGTTCATCGACTTCAGCATGGCCTGCGTGAGGTAGCCGAGGGTGGACTGCTCCGCGTTGCAGAGGCCGACCTTGATTCCTTCGCGGGCGAGGTCGGCGAGGGTGTGGATGCCTTTCGGATTGCCTTTGGGCACGGCGAGAATGATCTCCGCCTCGGTGAGCAGCACCGCCTCGGGGAATTCCTTCGCCACGGGCGGGACGAAGCAGATGTCGCAGGCGTAATAGACATCGGGATACTTGGGGTTGGTGGTATCGCCCATGGTCTTCATGGCGGCGCAGAGGATGCCGCAGCCGTTGAAGGTGGTGGTGACGCTGATGCCCTCGCGAGCGGCGAATTTTTTCAGCAGGCCCTCGATGGCGAGGCGGTTCACGCCGCCGGAGTAGAGGATCAAATCGGGCCGCAGGGACCAGGCATCGCCTTTCACCGCCTCGAAGCGATGCTTCGCAAAGGTGGCGGCCCCTTTTTCCGGGGCATTGAGGTAACGGGCAAAGCGCAGCGCGGCGGCGGCATCCTTGGCGGAGGTGAGGATGGCGGCGGTGGCGTGTTCCTTGTGCGAGGAAAGCTCCGGCACCTCGATGGCTTCGAGCTTGTCGTATTGAGGCACGGTGCTGTTCCAGATGATCGCGGCATCCACGCTGCCGAGAGCGAGATCTGCCGCCACATCCATGACGGTCGGCTTCATCACGGCGGCCTTCGCGGCGAGGGCATCCCACTTCGCACCGAGGGCGTTTTTCGTCACTTTCGAGATGCTTGCCGCCTCGGGATTGGCCAGGGCGAGCTTCACCTCGGCGGCGAGCAGGCTTTCGATGCTGGTGATCTTCTTGGGATTGCCCTTGGCCACGGCGATGACCGGCCACTGCTGCACGAGGCGGAGTTCTTCGCGGGTGAGATCGAGCTTCTTGGCATCGGCAAGCGCCCCATCGTCGGCGGCGATGAAGAGATCGCCCTGCTTCGCCACGCGGAGCTGCGTGAGCAGCGTGCTGGTGCCGCCAAACTGGAGCTGAACTGGTGTGCCGGTTTCCTTTTGATACGCGGTGGCGATCTCCTCGACGGGCTTTTTCAGTCCAGCGGCGCAGAAAATGGTGAGCGGAGCTTCCGCTGGGGCAGCGGGCTTGGTGGCGAGCCACAGCAGGACCGTGGCAGCGGCGAGGCAGAGCAGGATGAGGAACTTGCGCATGGTGTAGAAGGGCAGAGGAAACGAAGCGCGGCCAGCATTCTTCCTCCGAGTGCCACCTTCACACAGCGATAGACCCGTGCCTCCTCAGCCGTCATACAAGGCCCCGCTTTGATCTCCAAGACCTTCATCTGCCTCTCAGTCACCCTCTCGCTATCTTTCTCCACTCTGGCGGTGGAGGACAAAGACCTCGCCGCGAGGCAATCGGCGGCGCAAAAGGCTTTCAAGCAGCACGCCGAGCCGTTTGTGAAGGAATACTGCCTGGAGTGCCACAGCAACCGCCGCTCGAAAGCCGGCCTCAACTTCGAAGCCGCCGTGCGCAAACCGGGTGATCCCGCCTTTGCCCGAAAGTGGATGGATGCGATCGCCAACGTCAATGCGCACGACATGCCACCGGATGACGCCGATCAGCCTTCCGACGATGAGCGAAAGCGCTTTCTCGACGCTCTCGCTCAAATCAAATACCTGGCTGCCCGCGATCCGGGGCCGTTTGTCATCCGCCGTCTCACCAAGGTCGAGTATGGCAGCACGCTGCACGACTTCCTCGGCGTCGATGCTGCCCTCGCCAAGGAATTGCCCGATGAAGTCCCCGGCGAAGGCTACCTGAATTCGCTCTCGCCGATGCAGACGGAGCAGTATCTCGGCATCGCCAATGCCGCGCTGCAAAAGATGCCCGCCGAGGTCCAGAAGCGACTCTTCGGTGGCGAGGAGGTTCAGGTCAGAGAAGTCGCCCGCCAGCTGGCCCGCACGGCTTACCGACGACCGCCCACCGAGAACGAGCTTGATGTGCTCGTGAAGGTTTTCGACCTCGGCACGGCCAACAAACTCGACCGCACTACCGCACTCCGATTCATGCTGAAAGCCGTGCTCGTCTCACCGCAGTTTCTTTTCATCACACCGTCGAAAGATGCGCCTAGCGGCGAGAAGATTGTGCCGCTGGATGATTACCAACTCGCCAGCCGCCTTTCGTATCTCCTTTGGGCCACCATGCCGGACGCGGAGCTGTCGAAGCTCGCCGATGAAGGCAAGCTGCACGATTCCGCCGTTCTCAAAGCGCAAACGAAGCGCCTTTTGGCCGATCAACGGTCACGAGCCCTGTTTGATGGCTTCGGGGCGCAGTGGCTCGGTCTCGACACGCTCGCCACGAAGACCTTCGATGCGCAGAAATTCCCGCAAATGACGCCGGAGATGCGCCGCGCCATGTATGACGAGGCGCGGCTGCTCTTTGACAGCATCGTGCGGGAGAATCGCAGCGTCGTCACCTTCGTTAGCGCCGATTACACCTTCCTCAATCCCACGCTCGCCAGACTCTACGGCCTCGAAAAGAAGATCACCGGCACGGACATGCAAAAGGTGACGCTTAGCGATGCGAATCGCGGCGGCATTCTCGCCATGCCAGGCATTCTCGCCACCACCTCCTTCGCCACCCGCACCAGCGCCGTGAAGCGCGGCGTCTGGGTGCTGGAGCAGGTGCTTGGCCAGCACGTCCCGCCCGCACCGCCGAACGTTCCTGCTCTCGAAAAACAGGACAAACGTAAAGTCGCCAATCTCACGCTGCGCCAACGCACCGAGCTGCACCGCACGAATGCTGTGTGCAACAACTGCCACAAGATCCTCGATCCCATCGGTTTCGGTTTGGAGAACTTCGATGCCATTGGTCGCTGGCGTGACAAAGACGAATCCGGCGGCCCCATCGACGCCGTCGGCGAACTCCCCGGCGGCAAGCATTTCTCCTCGCCCAAAGAACTCAAAGCCATCATCGCCGGGCGCGAGACCGACCTCGCCCGCAACCTCACCGAAAAACTCCTCGCCTACGCCCTCTGCCGCCAG
>JBEIGR010000675.1:0-3003 GCA_040381795.1 Verrucomicrobiaceae bacterium
CAAGATTTTGAGTCTAGCGCGTCTACCAATTTCACCACGCCGGCACATCAAAATGCGATGACTGCCGTTTTAGCTGCTCGCCATGCGAATGCAAGGTTTTTGACCTTCGATTCAATCCTTTGAAAACCAGCCCTTCACCTTCGATAAAAAGCCAGGTTTGCCCTGATCGAGATTTCGGGCCGCAGGGTCGGGAGTCGTGGCAGGGACCGGTGAAAGCGCTTTCTGGTCCCAACCTCCGCCGATGGCCTTGATTAGCCCCACGGTAGCGATCAGGCGCTGACCGGCGATTTGCGCCGTGGCACGCTGGGTGGTCAACGTGGTGCGATTGGCATCAATCACATCAAGATAGGGGCTCGTTCCAGCCTCGTAGCGAGTTTTGGCAAGCTGGGCGGCCTTATCGGCGCTGGTGCGTGCCCTTCCCTGCGCATCGGCTTGGATGCCGAGGTTACGGATGGAGGAGAGACTGGATTCCACATCGGCCAAAGCACCAAGGAAGGCCTGGCGATACCCGGCGAGAGCCTCATCGTGAATGGCTTTCGACTTGGTGAGGTTCCAGCGGTTCTTATTCCCGGAGAAAAGCGGCACCGTGATGCTCGGCCCAAGGCTCCACATGAGCGAGGTGGGTTCAAAAAGGATGTCGATGTCACCACTCTGAAAGCCTCCACGGCCCATCAGCTTGATGCTCGGGAAAAACTGCGCCTTGGCCACGCCGATGCGGGCCGTGGCGGCTTCGAGAGCACGTTCAGCCTGCGAGATGTCTGGGCGGCGTTCGAGAAGGTCACTCGGCATGCCGGTGGGAATGCCGGGAGGTGATGAGATCGTGCCCGTGGCGGCCGAGACATGAAAACTCGACGCACTGGTGCCGATGAGAATGGCGAGCACGTTTTCGAGCTGGTCACGCTGCGCCTGAAGCGCCGAAATCTCCGCTTCAGCCGACGCCACCTCCGTTTCAGCCTGTGCCTGCTCCAGTTCACTGCCCGCTCCGGCCTGCACGCGTGCGCTGGCGATTTTCAGCGCCTCATTTCGCCAGCCGACGGCTTCGCGCACAATGCGCATCTCGTTGTCGAGCGTGCGCAGCTTGAAGTAATTCATCGCCACCTCAGCCTGAATGCCGAGGAGCACATTGTGAACCGCATCCGCAGCCGCAGATGCATCCGCGCGGGCACCTTCATTTTGGCGGCGAATCTTCCCCCACAGGTCCAGTTCCCAACTGAAGTCGAGCGGCGCATTGTAAGCCGGGCCATCATAGCGCAGCCCATTGAGCGGAAACGGCGACGGCATGTTCTCCGAGGTCTGCTGCGTCTCCGCCGTCAGCGGCAGGCTCAGCGAAGGGAAGAAGTCCCCACGCGCCATGCGCGCTGCCGCACGGGCTTGATCGAAACGGGCAATGGCCGCCTTGAGCTGCTGATTGTTCGCCGTGGCAGCGGAGACGAGCGAATTGAGCTTCGTATCACGAAACACGGTCCACCATGCACCTTTGGGCAGATGCGCGGACGGTGTGGCAGCACGCCAGGTGACGCCTTTGAACTTCGGCGGCGAAGCCGTCGCCGGACGTTCGTAATTCGGGCCGACCTGAGCGAACGCCGAGGCGGTGAGTGCGAGGAGGATGAAGGAGCGCATGGTGGAAAAATCAGTTGTTGGCAAAAACAGAGGCTGGAGGCATTTTGGCGGCATGAAAGTCGAAGCTGATTTCCCAGACATCACCGAAGAAGCCGCGCAGGAGCCCGAGCAAGGGCGCAAAATCCTCACGGAGTTGGCGTGTATCCTTTACCAAAGAAATATCATCTCCGCTGGTCAGGGCAGACGCATGTCGGGGCTGGATGTCATCGAGTTTCAAGGCGCATTGAAGGAACGTGGCATCCCCATCCATTACACGGTGGAAATGCTGGCTGAAGACTTTGCCTACGCTCAAAGTTATGCTGGTCGTTAGCGATACATCGGTCATCTCCAATTTGGCAATCGTCGATCTGCTGGATGTGCTGAGGCGGCAGCATCGGATAATCGTTGTTCCTGAAGCGGTGGCTGAAGAATTGGCTCTAGCGAAGAATTCGGAGTCAAAGCAGCGGATCGCCCACGCCTTCGATGAAGGATGGATTGTGCGCAAAGAACTCAACTCAGAGGAAAAAGCCTTTGCCAGAACTTTGAAGCTGGATGTGGGAGAAGCTGAGGCCATCGCTCTCGCCCTGTTTCGGAAGGCGGATTTACTTTGCATCGATGAGCGCAAGGGTCGTTCCATTGCAGGCTCGCTGGGACTGAGCGTTACCGGGTTGCTGGGCATGCTGCTGGCGGAAAAGCGTGCCGGACGCCTCGCTTCGATTCGAGATTGCCTTCGCGAGTTGGTGGATCGCGCCGATTTTTTCATCTCACCTACTTTAATGAGGGATGTGATCGAAGCTGCGGGCGAATGACTCATGCGGCCTCCTTTGCTTGAGCTGCCTTTCGCTTGTGACCGATCATCACGAGCACATAAAACACCGGGGTGAGGAACAAACCGAGAAAGGTGACACCGATCATGCCGCTGAAGACGGCGGTGCCCATGGCTCGGCGCATTTCAGCACCGGCCCCCGTGGAAACGACGAGCGGATACACCCCGGCAATGAAGGCGATGGAGGTCATCAAGATGGGGCGGAGGCGAAGGCGGCAGGCATCGAGCGCGGACTCGAGCGGCGTTTTGCCGTGGTCGTAGTTCTCTTTGGCGAACTCGACGATGAGGATGGCGTTTTTGCAGGCGAGGCCGATCAGCACGATGAAACCGATCTGCGTGAAGATGTTGTTGTCGCCCCCCATGTAATGCACGCCGATCAAGGCGAAGAGCAGACACAGCGGCACGATGAGGATGATGGCGAGCGGCAGGCGCAGGCTTTCGTATTGCGCCGCGAGGACCATGAAGACGAGCAGGATGCACAGCGGGTAAATGTAGATGGCCGTGTTGCCCGCGATGATCTTTTGGAAGGTCAAATCGGTCCACTCGAACTCAAAACCACCTGGCAACGCCTCTTTGAC
>JBEIGR010000676.1:0-2996 GCA_040381795.1 Verrucomicrobiaceae bacterium
TTCAGCGTGGATGGCGGTCCGCAGCGCACGCTCGACACGCTGACGCACTGGAGCAGCGGCCTGCATCTTCCATGGGCCCTGATCCTCGAAGACCAGCTCAAGCCCGGCCCGCACACCGCGCGAGTCCGCCTCGTCGCCTCGAAGACCTCATCCAAGACCGCGCTGAGGGTGTTTCATCTGCTGCTGAACTGAGATCGAAACTTTTTCCGGCAAATGAGCGCATGGCTGGCGACGACTAGGTTGTAAGCCACCCATGTCCCTGCCATCCGAACACGAGCGCCATGCCCAGTTTCTCCGCCACTACGCGGAGAGCGAGGTGGCGTTGCACACCTTTGTCAGGTCGCTGGTGCCCACGCGGCAGATGGCTTCGGAGGTGATGCAGGATGTCATTCTTGTGCTGTGGGAGAAGTTTGATGCGGCGGCGGATTTCCAGGGCTGGGCCTTTGGCGTGGCCAAAAATGTCGCGATGCGTCACCTGCGTCGGCAGTCGCGGGACCGACATGTGTTTGATGATGAGCTGGTGAACCAGCTCGCCGACGATGCGGTCGCCCTGGTGCCGGTGCATGACGGGCATCGCGAGGCCTTGGGGCGCTGCCTGGACAAGCTGCCCACCGCGCAACGTGAACTGGTGCTCACCGCCTACACGAAAGGCACCCGCATGGATGAGCTGGCCACCCGCCGTGGGCAGACGCCGATGGCACTCTACAAACTGCTCCACCGCATCCGGCAGGCCCTGCTGGAGTGTGTGGAGCGCACACTAGCGAAGGAGGAACACGCATGAACCCCGACTCACACGATCTCATCCAGCGCCACATGGCCGGACTGCTCACCGACGATGAAGCTGCCGTCCTGCAAACCCGCCTGAAGGCCGACACGGACCTGCGGAGGCTCTACCTGCACTACATGAATCTGGACGTGGCCCTGGAGGCGAAGGCAGGATCACGAGATCAGATGATCGATCTTATGCGTGCAGCCCCGCTTACTGAAAACAAACCCGCCGGGCGCTGGTATTCCTGGCGTCCGCTCACCGCAGCGGCGGCGGGGATTGTGTTTGGCATGCTTTGCACTTCCGTCGTGTTTGGATTTGTAGGACAGCGCCAGGTGGAAAAGAAGACTCCGCTGGCCGTGGTGCAGCCCAGCTTTGAGGATGCTCAGATGCCTTTGGCGAAGGGTTTCCCTCCTGCGCCATCGCTTTGGACCGGCGATGTGGCGAAGGTGGTGCCTGCGGAGAATGGAGTGACACCGAAGGATGGTCATCACATGCTCAGGATGGAGACCACCGTGTATGGAAAACCAGTTCTGTTTCCGCGGCTGTATCAGATCATCGCTCTCTCTCCCTCCGGCAGCGAACGGCGCGAGATCGAAGTCAGCGCTTCCTTCGCCAGCGCAGATCCTGGTAGCTCGCCTCATTACACGGTCCGGGCTTATGCCGTCAATGAAGCAGCCGAGCGGCTTGGGCCCGATTGGTTTGCTCGACATTGGTTTGTCCAACAGGACGAAGCCATCGCGTCGGCTGAAACAGGCTTCGAGAACCCACCGGGCAGCACCAACTGGCAATCCATCGGCTTGCGGATGCAGGTTCCCGGCAAAGCTCGTTGCCTTGTTGTCTTCTTCGGTGTCAAAAACCAACCCAAATCGCAGGCCAAGAAACCCCACTACCTGGATGCTGTGAAGGTGTCCTTTGTCGAATCACCCTCCATCCCTTGATCTGATCTCATGCGCCACTTCATCCACTCCATTCTGTTCATCGCTGCTCTGAATCCGCTTCAGGCGGCTGACACGTTTCTCGTCGAAAACGGCGAGCCAGTCGCAGAGATCGTCATCGCGGAAAAACCGGCGCGGATGACCAAACTGGCCGCCAAAGAGCTGCAAAGCACGCTTTTGAAAATGACGGGCGCGACGCTGCCCATCGCTAGTGAGCGCACGGCGGGCAAAATGGCCATTTTCGTTGGCATGAGCCGCTTCACGGAGGAACGGGGCCTTTCCACCCAAAACCTCAAGCACGGCGCCTTTCGCATGGCTTCTGGCAAAGACTGGCTGGCGCTGCTGGGCGCGGACAAGGACTTTGTGCCAATCGAGCCCTGGGGACGGAAGCGCGACAAGAACGAAGCCGCTCGCGTGAATGCCGAGTGGGACAAGATCACGGGCGACACATTTTGGAACACGGCGAGCGAGTTGTATCAGCTCTACCATCCGGAACTCGATGTGTGGATGACCGATGATGCGGGCACCTTCAATGCGGTGAACGAGTTACTGCGCGGCCTTGGCTGTCGTTGGTTCGGACCGGGGGAAATCGGCGAGGTCGTGCCCAAAATGGCGACCATCGCGCTGCCGCAGGTGGACCGCACGGTGACGCCGGACTTCGGGCTGCGGCGCTTTGTTTACTACACGCAGCACACGGGCATCGGCGACCGAGCGCTTTGGAATCTACGGCTCGGCGTGAACTTCGGTGCGGAGATCGCGGGCTTTCCGCAGCTCTGTCATGGGATGAAGTTCGTCATCAAGCGCGAGGAGATGAAGAAGGCGCATCCCGAGATGTATCTCACCATCAACGGCAAGCGTGACACCACGCACAAAAGCGACGGCGTGCCAAACCTGCTCTCGCCGATGCTCTTTGAGAAACAGGTGAAGCATGTCCGCGCGATGTTCGATCACTTCCGCGAGCCGATGCACAACATCGACCTCGTGGACGGTTACGGCGGCCTTGAGGGCGATGATCCCGTGTGGAAGGCGCAGCTCACTCCGCAGCGCGGATGGAGCGGCACGATGTCGGAACATGTGTTCGGCTACTTGAACCGCGTGGCGCTGGAAGTGCATCGCAGCCATCCCGACCGGCTCGTGAGCGCCCTCGCCTACAGCTCCTACAGGCAAGCGCCGGAAAAGATCGAGAAACTGAGCCCCAACCTGGTTTTGATCGACGTGCATCATCGGCAGGAGTTTTGGGATGAAGCCAAATGGAACGAGCGCAGGCAATGGCGGGCCGATTGGCTCAAAAA
>JBEIGR010000677.1:0-2988 GCA_040381795.1 Verrucomicrobiaceae bacterium
AACCGCCTCATCTCGCTTCTATGGCTAAACGCAGACCTGCCGCCAAAGACGAAATCCTCCTGATTCCGTTTCTGGACATCCTGTGCTCCCTCATCGGCGTGCTGGTGCTCATCATCGTCGTGATGTGCGTGTCCATGACGCAACAGACCGAAGGCCGCACCGTCGAGGAGGTGGAGGATGCCCAGGAGGCTAAGCGCCTGCGCAAGGAGATCACCGAGACCAAGAAGCAGGAGATCGTCGTCAACGAGAAGATCGCCACGCTCGACGAGCTCAAAAAGCAGATCGAGGAGCGCCAGCAGCGCTTCATCAAGCTCCGCAAACTCCAATCCACCTCCAAGGACATCCTCGAAACCAACCAGAAGCTCTCCCAGCAGATGCAGAAGGAGCTGGATGACCTCATGCTCGAACTCGACGGCCTCAAAAAGCAGCAGGCCGAGTCCAAAGCCGCGCTCGAAAAGCTCGCCGCCGAACTCAAAGAACGCCAAGTCCCCGCTGATAAGAAAGTGCCGCCCGTCGTCGTCCAGCCCTCCGGTGGAGGCATGGCAGCCGATACCAAGGTCTTCTTCGTCGAGGCCACCGCCGGCCGCCTGAAAATACTCAGCGCCTGGGGCAAGGACGATTACCCGCTCTCCTCCACCGCCGAGGTCGTGCTCGCCGATGTCGTCTTCAATCACTTCCTCACCGAAGTCGCCAAGATCCCCAACGCCCTCGTCCTCTTCCTCATCCGCGATGACGGCCAGGCCTCCTTCAACAACGGCGCCGGCCGTGCCGACAACGATTACAAGGTTCGCATCGGTAAGCTCCCCATCCCCGGCCGCGGCGTGCTCGACCTCGCCATGTTCGACAAATTCCGCGGCAAAATCACGCCACCGCCCGCGCCGCCACCTGCGGCACCCGCGAAAGCCGAAGCACCCAAGAAAGCGGCGGCCAAATGACGAATTCCTAAATCCGAATGACGAAAGAACTCCCAATGCCGAATGCCCGAATGGCCTGTCCAATTATGAAATCCTTCCTTCTGACTCTCTGCGCCCTTTTCTTCTGTTCCCCGGCTTTTGCCCAGACCGTGCCGCCTATTTCGGACGAGATGCGTACTGCCTTGATGAAGCTTATCGAGACGAACGGGGAGGGTGCCCAGTTCAAGCTGGCACCCCAGATGCTGATCGGTGCCCTCAAACCTACGGCCCCCAATCTGCCTGCGGAGTTTTGGGACAAAGAACAGAAGAAGATTGAGGGCGGATTGACGGGGTTGTTCGACAAGCTGCTCCCGCTCTACGCACAGTATTACACGCTCGAAGACGTGAAAAACATGATCGCTTTCTATGAGACGCCAACCGGCAAAAAGTTGGTGGCCAGCACCTCAGCTCTGACCGCCGAGGGCTTCAAAATCGGCCAGGCTTGGGGTGTTCAAGCTGGAGCCGAACTCCGGGCTAATGTCGAAGCAGCAAAAAAGAAGCTTAAATAGAACCTCCTCCTCTCTCCCTAATCCACCATGTCGAGACGCAAACACGAAGAACAAGAGCTTCCATTCGTCGCTCTGATGGACACGATGACGAACGTCGTTGGCGTGCTCATCATCGTGCTCGTCATGGTCGGCCTCAGCGTTTCGAATGTGGTCAAAACCGTGCTTTCGGACCTCCCGCCCGTCACGAAGGAAGAACTCGCTGAAATCCGCGAAAACGCGAAAAGTCTGCCCAAGCTCCCCACGCCCGAGCAGCTCGAAGAACAGAAAAAGAAGGCCGAAACGGACCTCAAGAAGATCCTCGAAGACCTCAAGACCGTCGATGTCTCCGATCTCGAATCGAAGATGAAGTCCATGGACCTCGACGAGTACAAAAAGCAGCTCGAAGCCCGCAAAAAAGAACGCGAAGCCCAAAAAGCCGCCACCGACAAGCTCCAGGCCGAGGTCGAGCGCTTGAAGGCCCTGCTCGATCAAACGCCCGTCTATCAGCCGCCGCCGCCCAAATACGTCCGCCTGCCCAATCCGCGCCCCTATCCCGAAAAGCCAAACGAGACCCGCGTGCTCGTGGCGAAGCAGGGTGTGCTCAGCTTCAACCAGCCGAAGTTCATGCAGCCCATTCTCGACGGCATGGAGAAGGTCAAATCCCAGCTCGAATACCAGCGAGTGGAATATCCCATCTTTGCCAAGCTCATGGAAAAGATCCTCGGTGCCAGCGCCACCAAGGCCTGGCCGGAAATCGCCCCGCTGGTGAACTGCATGCAGATCGAGCATGCCGCCGAAGCCTACAAAGTCCTCTCTGAAGGCGGTATCACGCCAAACAAGCAGATCCTCGAAGCCATCGCGGACCTTTCCATTCCCACCCGCAGCACCATGCCCGTCGTCGCCGCCGCCATCGTCAGCGCCAGCAAGGGCAGCACCGCCAATTGGGTGAAGCTCGATCCCTCCCGCGATCCCGCCACGCCCATCATCAAAGCCACCGCATCCGGCGGCAAGATCACCTTTGGCTGGGGTGCCAAAACCGCCGAGGTGAAAGCCAATCCGAAAGACGTGCTCGATTACTTCATCAGGGACCTCGCCAAGCTCAAAGGCATCGAAGACGCCAGCAAGGCCCGCACGGTTTATGACATGACGCGCATCGTCTCGCTCCTGCAACGCGCCGCCACCAATCCCCTGCTCACCGGCTCCTACACCTTTGAGCCGGATTTTCAGCCCACGCTCGCCTACATCCGCCTCGCCTTGAAACCGAAGGGCGGCGGCGGAGAAACCGTCGAGGCCCTCAAGCTGCCCAATTCCGCCTTCATCCGCCTCATGCGTGATGTGAAGGCCGATCCCAATGGCGTCGTCCTCTTCCAAGTCATGCCCGATGCCTTCGATGCCTACCTCGAAGCCCGCAAAGTGGCCGATGAAGTCGGCGTGTCCGCCACCTGGGACTTCCTCGCCAAGCTCGACCTCGCCGTGAATCTCACCGCCTACGAGATTCAGCGCCTCGAAGCTGCCCCTGTGCGCAAGCCCACACCCGCCGGCACCGC
>JBEIGR010000678.1:0-2963 GCA_040381795.1 Verrucomicrobiaceae bacterium
ACCACACCTTCGGCAAAACCCTCGCGCCGAAGTCCATCGGCCTCGGCAGCTACGGCACGGATGCCCATGAGATCCGCCGCATCGTCAAAGACGGCGTCGTCATCCGCGAAGGCAAGCTCGCCGGAGGTCGCGGCGGCTTTGGCCCCTATCAGATCGGCTACGACGCTATCGTTCCAAAGAAGAGCGAGTGCGCGAATCTCCTAGTCACCTTCGCCCTCAGCGCCAGCCACACCGCCTTCGCCAGCATCCGCATGGAACCCGTCTTCATGATCACCAGTCAAAGCGCCGCCACCGCCGCGTGTCTTGCCATCGACGATGGCAAAACGGTGCAGGAGGTCGATTACGAGAAGCTGGAGGCACTGCTGGCCAAAGCGGGTCAGGTGCTTGAGTGGAGTAAGTAGTGTGGTGAGTCCTCTGGACTCATCTGAGGCAGCCGGGACGGCTGCACCACATTGCCTTCTCTTTATCACCATGACTCGTCTTCTCACCTTTCTCATGCTCACCGCCATCGCGGGCGCTCAAACCGCCGATCAGGCGCTGCGTGATTTCTACCAGGAGTATCTCGAAGCCTCGCTGCCGCTCAGTCCGACCAGCACGACGCGTTTGGGCGATCATCGCTTCGATGCGCAGCTCGATGATGTGTCGCCTGCGGGCTTGGAGAAGCGGATCGAGCTAGTGAAACGCACGTTGGAGGATTTGCCAAAGCGGGTCGCCTATGACCAGCTCTCGCGCGATGGCCAGATCGACTACGAAATGCTGCGGGATGGCCTGAAGCTCGAACTTTGGTCCGACGAGCATGAAAAGCCCTGGCAACGCGATCCGCGTAGCTACACGAACATCGCCACGGATTGCGCGTATGCGCTGCTCACGCAGTCCACGCTGCCGAAGGAGCAGAACATCGCGAATGTCATCGCTCGCGTGAAGCAGGTGCCCGCGATGATCGCGCAGGCGCGGCTTTCTCTGAAGAATCCGACGCAGGTGCACACCACTACGGCCATCACGCAAACACGCGGCGCGGTGATGTTTTATGAACGCGATCTGCTCGACCTCGCCGGTGACACGCCGCGCCAAGCGGAACTGCAAGCCGTCGCCAAAGCCGCCGCGGAAGCGATGCGGGCACATTTGAACTATCTGCAGCATGATTTGCTCCCCACCGCGACCGATGACTGGCGTGCGGGGAAGGAGCTTTTCGCGCAAAAGCTCGATCAAGTGCTCCAAGCCGGCATGAACGCGGATGAAGTGCTCGCACGGGCCGAGGCGGCCTTTGCGCAAACACGGCGCGACATGCTGATCATCTCGCGACAGCTTTGGGCGAAGGCGTTTCCAGGCGAAACGGTGCCTCCCGATGATGAAGAAGGCCGCCGCGAGACCATCGAGCGCGTGATCGAATGGGTGGGCAAGGATCACGGTGCGCCCGACGGCCTCGTGAAGGACGCGAAGGCCACCGTGGCGGAGATCAGCGACTTTATCACGAAGAACGACATCCTCCAGATGCCGAAGCCGGACAACTGCTTGATCCTTGAGATGCCGGAATTCCAGCGCGGCAACAGCATGGCCTTTCTCAATGCCGCGCCCGCACTCGATCCGAAGGCGGATACCATTTACGCCATCAGCCCGCCACCTGCCGACTGGCCGGTGGAGCGCGTGAAGAGCTTCCTCAGCGAATACAACCAGCGCATGCTCAAGATCCTCACCATTCACGAGGCGTATCCGGGTCACTACGTGCAGCTCGTGTATGCGAACCGCAATCCGTCGATGATCCGCCGCGTGCAGGGCTCCGGCGTGTATATCGAAGGCTGGGCCGTTTACACCGAGCAGATGCTCCTCGACCAAGGCTACGGCGATGGCGACCTCGCGCTGCGCCTCATGCAGCTCAAATTTTTCCTCCGCGCCATCGCGAACACGATTCTCGATCACAAGATGCACTGCACCGGCATGACGGACGATGAAGCGCTGAACTTCCTCACCCAAGAAGCCTTCCAAGCCGAAGGCGAGGCCCGTCCGAAGATCACGCGTGCCAAACTGAGCTTCACGCAGCTCTCCACCTACTTCGCCGGTCGCGAGGCCCACATGCAGGCGCGCCGTGACGTGCAGCGCCAGCTTGGCAAAGACTTCCGCCTTGGTCGTTATCACGAAGCCGTCCTCTCCACCGGCTCCATCCCCGTGAAGCATCTGAAGGAGCTGGTGCTGGCGAAGTTGAATGTGGTGCTGCCGTCCCGGCTGCGATAATGTGGTTGAGTCCTCTGGACTCATTCAGAGCAGTCCGGAGGACTGCACCACACTCCAAGCACTTCGCCATGTCGTTCCGCACGAGCTTCAAGCCTTACTACCCGGATGCTGAGACGGACAAAACCCGCGCCTTCCTTCCGCATTGGGAACAACAAGGCTGCACCTACTTCATCACTTGGCGCATGGCAGACAGCATTCCCATGAAGAAACTGCGAGCGCTGCAAAGTGAACGCACTGCTTGGCTGATTGAGCATCCGAAACTTTGGGGCGATGCTACCTGGAAAGAGTTCGGCCAGCGATTTGAAGGCCGTGTCCAGGAGTGGCTCGACCAAGGTCAAGGCAGTCGATTTCTAGCCGATACACACGCGAGAAAGATTGTCAGCGATGCCCTACACTTCTTCGACGGCCAGCGTTACCACCTCGGTGACTATGTGGTGATGCCAAACCATGTTCATGTGCTTTTCAGTCCGCTACCTGGGCAGGATTTGAAGAAACTGCTGCACTCGTGGAAGAGCTTCACGAGCTAAGCAATCCTCAAACGCTGGCCCCAAGCTCCGAATCCCTTCTGGCTGATGGAATCCTTCGATCACATCGTCCGCAGCGAATCTCAGTTGCGGCATTTTCAGGACTACATCTGCCAGAATCCCGTCAAAGCGCACCTCACCCCTGAATCCTACACGCACTGGGAGCCAGAATAATGTGGTGCAGCCGTCTCGGCTGCGTGAGTGTGGTTG
>JBEIGR010000679.1:0-2962 GCA_040381795.1 Verrucomicrobiaceae bacterium
CGCTTTGGCCAAGGACAAAGCCTCGCCCATCCATGCCGAAGTCATGTGGTGGATCATCAAGCGCAGCACCGATGACTGGAGCACCTTTGGCATCGCCGAGGAATTGAAGAAGGAAGGCATCTTCGATCCCGAAAGCACCAAGCTCGTCGAGATCGTCACGCCGCCCGCCACGCCCGGCACCTATCAGGCGGCGGACGTGCTCAAGCTCACCGGCAACGCCAAAAACGGAGCCCAGCTCGTCACCCGCTGTGTCATGTGCCACCAGTTCAACGGCCAGGGCGTCGAATTCGGCCCGAACCTCGATGGCTGGGGCCGCAGCCAGCCCGCCGAGATCATCACCCAGGCCATTCTTGAACCCAGCAAGGACATCGCGCATGGTTACGACGGCCAGGAGATCAAGACCAAGGACGGCGCCACCATCCACGGCATGCTGTTGACCGAAGGCGATATCATGATCGTGCGCAGCATGGGCGGCGTGAACCAGTTCGTGCCGAAGAGCCGCATCCAAAAGCGTGCCAAGCTCGACCGCAGCATGATGCTCAGCGCCTTCCAACTCGGCCTCACCGCCCAGGACGTGGCCGACATCGTCGCCTACATGCGCAGCGGGAAGTGAAATTGTGTTTCGTACACAGGGCACTCTTCAGCAGTCAGCGCAGCCGAGTTCGGTTGCTTCTGACTAACCTCCGCCGTTTCGGAGCGAAGTTTGGACCACAGAGGCACGATGGACACAGAGAAATAGATTTCTGGACTCTGTGCTCATCGTGCCTCTGCGGTTGAAAATGATTTTCATCGTCCTCTGAGGTCCCCTCCCTCTTCCACACTTCATGGCTGAGTTCGAGTGCTCAGAACTTCGTTCGCCGGATGGCAGCCGCCGCATCCATGGTCATGCCCATCCTGGGTAGCACGAGCATGCCGTCTTCGAGGACTCCTTCGGTGATCACGGGCAGATCGCCTTCGATTTGGAGTCTGCCACGAGACACTTCCGCACGCAGCACGGCACCGGGCCGAATGCCGCAGTCATGGGGCATTTATTTGAAGGGGGGCTTCTGACCACCCTGTTTTTCGACATTGGCAGGCCGGATTTGATTTGGCAAAGCCTCTGGCCGCATTACTCGGGATTCTTTGATCGTGAACAACGCCCCCGCCATCACCACCTGCCCGGTCCTGCACGAGGACCGGCATGTCATCGTGGTGAACAAGCCCCACGGCATCCTCTCGCATCCGAATCCCAAATCCGCCAAGCCCCAGCGCAGCGCCTTCGAGGGCCGATACGATGCGGACAGACGCTGTTTCCACACTCCGGCGGGTGAGGTGTTTTTGATTCACCGACTCGATCAGGACACCTCCGGCGTGCTTTTGGCAGCCAAGGATGAAAAGACGGCCGACAAGTGCCGCGTGGCCTTCGAGGCCGAGCACGTGCATAAAAAGTATCTCGCCCTCGGCAGCGGTGGTGGCTTGAAACCCGAGGGCGTGTGGCTCGATCATCTCATCACCGAGCATGCGCGACATCAGGTGCGCACCGCCGTGCGTCGCGGACCCCGACCGAATGCCGAGTTGCGCTACCGCCTGCGGCATTACAGCGCGGCGCATCGCCTCTCGCTGATTGAGATCGACCTCATCACCGGCAAAACCCATCAAATCCGCGTCCAGGCCGCCTCGCGGCACCTGCCACTCGTCGGCGATGATGTGTATGGCTCCTTCGAGCAGAACCGCGTGCTCAAAAAGACGCTTCACGCCCGTCGGCTCTTCCTCCACGCCTTCCAACTCAGTTTAAAACATCCCGCCAGCGGCCAGCCCCTGCTCATCACCGCCCCGCTGCCGGAGGATCTCGCCGCCGTGCTTGCCGCCGCGCAGATTCCTCTCCATGTTTGAAGCGCCATGAAACACCTCGCCGCCCTTTTTGCCCTCCTCGCTGTTTTCGCCGTCCAAACCTTCGCCGGTGACGCCAAGCACACCTACACCGGCGACATCACCGGCGTCGTCTGCGCCGCATGCAGCGCCCACGTTTCCGAGGCGCTCACCGCCAAGCTCCCCGGCGTGGAAAAAGTCGATATCACCAAAGGCGAAAAAGCAGGCGTCAACACCATCACCATCGTCTCCAAGCAGTCCGACGTGACCAAAGACACCGCCATGGCCGCCCTCGGCGACCTCGCCAAGACCTACCAGATTACCTCGCTGGCCAAGAAGCAGTAATTTCTGCTTCGGATGCAAAGGCCCCTTGGCCTTCGTGCTTTGAATCGGAGGGCGGGATTGTATTCCCGCCGAAATCCAAGCGAATCGGCCCCTCCCAGCCACTCCCATCCGCGAAGCCTTTCTCTCCTTCGGGCCATTCATGGGCACCTCCCCAGCTTGGCCGACGGGAATACCATCCCGCCCAGCAACGCAACCTGCCTGCGATCTCTGGCACGACCTCTCGCTGTCCCCTTCCGTGCTTTCCGTGTGTGTTCCGTAGGCCGACACATCGAGGACGAGTTCAAGTAAGAAGACGCCCTTCTGATCCCCGATCCCCGATCCCTCATCTCTCCAACCTGACCACCGGCATCTCAGGAAACACCACGCCCGGAGCCAGCTTCATCACCAGAGACCGCGCCTCCGCGTAGCTCGCCGAGTCCCGCAGATGTTCCAGCTCTCCCGTGGCATCCACGCCGTAGAGTGCCACCACCGGAGGCTCATACTCAGGATCGTGCGGATCATTCCCATACCACATCGGTTCCATCTCGGCTGCCTCAAGACGGCAACGCACCGTCTGAATGCGCCATCGCACAAACGCAGATTCCGCCACCGGATTCGGGGCCACAAGGTCCAGCGGCAGGTTGGAGCCCTCGCGATACATCAACGGCACGTCCATGCGCATCGCCACCACTGGAAGATCATCCGTCTCCAATGCCACCACCGCCTCCAACGGCACTCTGGCAAGGCAGGCCTCTCCAAAGCGATCCATCAGCAGGTAAGGCCAGACATC
>JBEIGR010000680.1:0-2950 GCA_040381795.1 Verrucomicrobiaceae bacterium
GCGCCTTTGAAGGGCGTGGTGATGTCGGCGGTGCCGTGGAAGGTCATCGTGGGCGGTAGGCCGGGGCGGACGTTGTGGGCGGGCGAGAGCTCCTTCCAGCGCTCGCCGATGCGGGCGTTGCCGTAGCCTTCGGCGGAAGTGTCGATCACGGGAAAGAGCAAGACGAGCGCATTTGGCGTGGGCGAGATTTTGAGATCGTCGGTCTTCTCATTGAAGTCGAACATCGCTGTCGAGGCGGCGAGATGACCACCAGCGGAGCCGCCGCTGACGATGATCTTGCCGGGATCGATGCCGAGTTCGGCCGCATGCGCCCGCACATAGCGAATCGCGGAACGCACATCCTTCACGCAGTCGAAGACGGTCGTGTTCGTCTTCGTGCTGGCCAGCCGATACTGCACGCTGATGCTCACGAGGCCGAGTTTCGCAAAATGATCGGCAAACGCATACATGCGCTCCGGTCCCATGCCGGTCCAGCCTCCGCCATGGATGGTGATGTAGCACGCACGCTTGTCGCTCGCCCTCCAGCCATCTGGCTGAAACACATGCAGGCTCAGTTCGCGGTCAGCGACCTCCTTATAAACGATCTTTCGCGTCGGCGTCAGCCTCGCCACGAGCTGCGCGACGTAGTCATTGGTCGTCTTGGGCTTTGGCGCGGGAGTTTGAGCCAGAACTGACGAGGCGGTGATGATGGAGAGAAGAGGAAGAACGAGCTTCGGGGAGAGCATGCCAAGTCAACGAGCCTGCTTCGTCGTGCTTGCTGGCAAAATCAGAGGGCCAGCAGGTTGAGAAGAAGGATGGTAGAAAGATTGGGGGTAGAAAAATTTTTCCAAGCCTCTGACTCTGAAATTTTTCTACCCCTCATTTTTCTACCAACATCCAGGATGAATCTCATCGAGCCGTCATCCGCGCCAGTGTCTCCGCATCCACTGGTTTGCACGAGCGGTAGCCTTCGCCTTGTTCGGGCAGCTCGGAGAGGAAGGCATCGCGTGCGGCGGCATCGTTGAACGTGAGGCCGATGAGGGCACGGCCGACACGTTCGCCGGACTGGCGGTAGTTGAAGTAGCAGAGGCTGGCGCGGTCGCGGATGAGGCGGGAGAGGAAATCGTGCAGGGCGCCGGGGCGTTCGTAGAAGTCGAGACGGAGGAAGAGTGGATGCGTGAGCAGATCACCGCGCAGCGGGATGGCGCGGAAGGCCACATCGACCGCGCCGCTGAGGTCCTGCCACTGGAAACCGCCGGCATCGAGCCGCGCGGGCAGTTCGGCGAGTTTCGCGGCGCTTTCGGCGGTGACGGTGAAGACGGGCCAGGCCTCGTCGGGATGATGCAGGCCGTATTGGAAGTCGGCGATGTTCAGGCCCTCGAAACAGGAGTCGAGCAGCGACAGCATCGCACCGGGTCGCTCGGGGATGTTGATGCGCAGCGTGCGGGACACCGTGCTGGCCGCGCCTTCGCTTTGCGCGATGAGACCGAGCTGGAGGAAGTCGATGTTCGCGCCGGTGATGACGATGAGCACCTTCTTGCCCGCCAGCGCCGCGCGTTCCTTGAGCACGGCGGCGAGTCCCATCGCGCCGCTCGGTTCGGAAATGCAGCGCAAGGTCTCCCAAAGCACGCGGATGGCCGCGCTGACCTCCGCATTCGTCACGGTGGACATGCGATTGAGCATCGTGCGGCAGATTTCAAAGGGCAGCGCACCCGCCTTCCGCACGGCGGTGCCATCGCAGAAGATGTCGAGGTCGTGCAGCTCGACCGGTTTGCCCGTTTCGATGGCCGCTTTCATCGACGCCTGGCCCACGCCTTCCACGCCGATTATCTCGATGCCGGGCCAATAGGTTTTCAGCCAGTCCGCCGTGGCTGAGGCCATGCCTCCGCCGCCGATTTGCAAAAACGCCGCGTCGAACAGCCCATGGCCCGAAAGCACCACTTCATCCGCCAGCGTGCCCTGACCCGCCATCACCGCGAGATCGTCGTAAGCATGCACATAGACCGCGCCGCTGGCCTTTTCATGCTCGCGGGCCGCGAGCACGGCCTCGTCGTAACTGTCGCCCGTGAGCACGATCTGCACGAAATCGCCGCCGTGATGCCGCACGGCGTTTTGCTTCACTTTCGGCGTCGAGCGCGGCATGTGGATGCGGGCATTGATGCCGAGCGTTTTCGCCGCGAGAGCCACGCCTTGCGCGTGATTGCCCGCCGAGGCCGTCACCACGCCGCGCTCGCGTTGCTCCGGCGTGAGCTGCGCCATGCGATTGCACGCACCGCGCCATTTGTAGCTCTTGATCGGCGAAAGGTCCTCGCGCTTCACCCAGATCTCCGGCCCCGGCTCGTTTCCGGGCAAAACGAGTCGCTCTATCGGAGTCGCCTGCCCGAAGCGATACACACGCTCACGCGCATACAGAATCTCCTGCCTCAATCGGCGGTCCAGCGGCAACGGGTCACGGTCCATGGGGCTTCTTCGTCAGGTTGGGGAAGCGAGCAAGGTTTTAGTGTGGTTGAGTCCTCTGGACTCATCTGAGGCAGTCGGGACGACTGCACCACATTAAGAACACTCACTTCTTCTTCCCGCTGCTGATGAACTCATCTCGCGTGACGAAGCCGTCTTTGTCGCCATCCAGCTTTAAAAAGCGGGCTTTGGATTCGGCTTTGTCGCCGCCTTGGCCGGCGAGGTATTCAGCTTCGGTGAGCTTCGGTTTACCGGGGTAGAGGCGATCGTAGCGTTTGTCGCGGGGCTCGTTCGGGTCGTAGTCTTTGCCTTTGCTGCCGCCGACGGTTTTGGCGACCTTGCCGCTCTTCGGGGGTTGGGAATCGCTGCCGGTGGGTGGGAGGTGTTTTTGCAGTGAGGCGATCACTTCGGCGTGCTCGGGCTTGGTGGCGAGGTTCACGGTCTCGTTGGGGTCGTTTTGATGGTCGTAGAGCTCAATGAAGCCGATGTCGGCGGCGTTGCGCTTGCGCCAGAA
>JBEIGR010000681.1:0-2939 GCA_040381795.1 Verrucomicrobiaceae bacterium
TGCCGCATCCCGCACCTGCGCCAGCACACGCGGACGACCTGCGGTGAGATAGGTGTGATTCGCCGTCGCAGAGCTGCTCCAGGCACTCCAGGTGCCGTCGAAGTTGAAACGATACTCCAAAGCGCCTGTGCCGATCGCGGCGGCATTCACGCTGATGTTTTGATTTGGAGTTGGTTGATAGCTGCTGGCCGTGAAACTCGTGAAAACCGGCGGCGCAGACGCATTCAAGCCACCACCGGTGGAAAAGCGGAACGAATACGGCTCAATGTAGTTCCCCGCCACGTCCCGCCAGCCGATCTGCGAGGCTGGATTGCTCAAAAAGTCCACCTGGTAGGTGGTATCGGCCGCGAGACCATTCGTCGGTGTGAAGGTCAGCACGCCGGAGAAATCGTGGATGAGGTATCCGGCCACGGCCGCGCCCAACAGATCACCCGGCAGTACCGGACGCACGGTGAAGTCGATGCCATTGCGCGGAGCGCCGCGTGAGCCGTGCTCAAAGATCAAGAAGCTCAGCGGAGCATGACGCGGGTAGTTTGTGCGGCCGTTTTGCGGGATGTGATAGCTCACCCGCGGCGGCGTGGTGTCCGCCGCCTGCTGATGCACCCACACGCCCATGCCTTGAGCTTCATAATTCGCCTGGCCAAAGGTGCCGCCCGGATAGCCGCCGGTGAGCCACAGATTGCCCAGCGCCAGCGACATCTGCGAGGTGTCCACACCCGAAGGTGCCGCAGGCTGCCCGGCAGGCACTGGCGGTACGTTTTCATTCAGCGACAGCACGATCGGATTCGCATCCCCAGCGACGAGACGGTTCATGTCGATCTTCCGATTGTGGATGAAGCCAAAATGGTCCTGAAACATCGGATACGGCGCATTGGTGAGGCCCGGGACTGTCAGATTCGCCGCCAGCCTCACCTCATCCGCGCCACCGGACACTGTCGCGCTCGTGATGTCCGCCGCCATCACCACATCGGTGCCAGCACCGACCACATACAGCGCTGTGCCATCGCTGTAAAACACGGGCCAGTAGGCTGTGAAGCCCGAGCTCAACGAGGCCACATACTGCGGCGTGATGCTGCGCATGGCCGGATTGTCGAAGTCATTGTATTGCATCCGGTAAACCACCACGCCATCCCGCCCGGCCCCGCCGCTGCGGGCATAGATCAGCAGGTCGCCGAAGAACATCGGATGCCAGTCGCCGCCGCCAAACGCGCCCACATGATCAAAGCTCGCCAGGGTGCGGTAGCCGGTGTTGGCACCGGTTTGCGCAAAGGTCTGCTCAATGGTGAACGTCCTGTCCGGCGAGCCATACCACGGAAAGCTCGCCAACCACGGTCCCGCCTGCGCCGAGCGGTTGAAGCCGAGACCATGCGCGGCATCGCCTGGGTAGGCACTGCCGCTTTGGCCACCGCGCTCCACGATCCCGCCAAACGTGCTCACGCCGATCACCTGCGGCACCAGCATCGTGCCCGTCTGCGCCGTCCCGTGTGCGTTCCAGCCGAAGTTGTTGAAATACCACGAGTTGTTCGGGTAACTCAGCCCAAACTCCGAGGGCAGCCTGCGCACCGGATTCGCCGGATTGCTGATGTCATACACCCGCAGCAGCAGATCCGAGCCCGCCCGTGATCCGGGCGACTCCCCGCCGACGATGATCCATCCATTGAGGTAATTGATCGACGTCGTGCGCCCGATGGGCTCCGAGCCATTGGTGATCGGATGCGAAAGCAGGGTGCCGGGTGCTTCTGTGCGTGCGGCGTTGTTAAAGCCCGTCGTCGCGACCTGAGCGGCCATCGTCTCGACGAGCGTGAGAAAGAAAAGTGCGCGAAAAAGATTCATGGCAGCCCTTGCATGGTCAAAACCGGCGGGCGGTTACAAGGTGTGGCAAAAAAATCGTTTTTCTATCTTTTCGAGCTCTCATTCCCCAGAAGCCATGAGGAGGGCTTTTTAGCTTCTCCGTGCAACCATGAGCCCGCTCCGGGAGTTTCAGCAGACGCATGAAAACCTTCCTCGCCGCTCTTTTTGCCTCTCTCGCCATCTCGTTGCATGCCCAGATGCCGGAGGGCTTTTCGGAGGTTACGCTCGAGGTCGAGGGCGTGAAGCGCCAGACCATCATTTACGCGCCGAAGAGCTCGAAAGAGAAGCCCACGCCTGTCGTGTTCTGCTTCCACGGTCACGGCGGAAACTCACGTAATGCCGCCAAATCATTCGCCATGCACAAATACTGGCCGGAGGCCGTCTCTGTGTATCCGCAGGGCCTGAACACGCCCGGCCGCCTCACCGATCCCGAGGGCAAAAAGCCCGGCTGGCAGAGTGGCCCCGGTGCGATGGAGGATCGCGACCTGAAATTCTTCGACGCCATGCTCGCCAAGCTCAAAGCCGAGCATCAGGTGGATGCGAAGCGCGTCTTTTCCACTGGTCACTCGAATGGCGGCGGCTTCACCTACCTGTTATGGATGACACGGTCGGAGATCTTCACCGCCATGGCGCCCTCCGCTGCCGCTGCGAGAGCCTCACAGGGCAATTTGAAGCCCAAACCCGCCATGCATATCGGCGGCACCGCCGACCCGCTGGTGAAGTTTGAATGGCAGCAGGTCATGATTGATCTCGTGAAGAAGACGAATGGTTGTGCTGCTGAAGGCACGCCGTGGGCCGATCACTGCACGCTTTACCCATCCGCCACCGGCACGCCCTTCATCGCTTACGTTCATCCCCGCACGCACAAGTTTCCTGATGAGGCACCGGCGCTCATCGCCCGCTTTTTCAAAGAGCAAGCGGCGGTCGTGAAGTGAACCTGCTGGCTCGTAGATACCATGTGGGCGGAGTCACCGAAGCGGATCGGTGATAAGAAGGGGGTGCTAGCAAACCCACACACTCCACCACCCACATGGTCACACATCCTATCAAAGCAAACCACAGCAGCAAGAACAGCAAGCGCCGCGCAA
>JBEIGR010000682.1:0-2928 GCA_040381795.1 Verrucomicrobiaceae bacterium
GAGAGGCAAAGGACGCAGAAACTGGTGACTTCCTCAACATCCTCGCGCTGCAACATCCTTACCCTCGTCCCGTTCACGCACCATGCGCCGCGTTTTCATTCTCTGTCTCCTCGCCCTCAGCTCTCCGCTTTTCGCCCAAAAGGCGGCGAAGGCCAAAAAAGCCAACACACCGCCGCCGACGAAGCCACCGCTGGTGAGTTTGGACATCACGAAGCTGCCGGAGGGCGCGACGCATCTCGATCTGTGGCTGCTGTGCGGGCAGTCGAACATGAAAGGCCGCGGATTGATGCCCGAGGAGCCGAAGAACGATCCGCGCATCGTCATGATGCACAAGATGGACGACCAGTGGTATCTCGCGCGTCATCCGCTGCATCTCACGGGCGATGCGAAGACCTTCCAAGGCCACGACAACGCCGGCGTCGGTCCCGGGCTGGCCTTTGCGGAGGTGCTCGCCGCGCAGGACAAGACCGCCGCCATCGGCCTCGTGCCCTGCGCCGTCGGCGGGTCCTCCATCAAGCTCTGGCAAAAGGGCGCGAAACTTTATGAGGAGGCGATTCGCTGGGCGAAGCTGGCTTTGCAGACAACCGCACCGGTGAAGGCCCGCATTCGTGGTGCGATCTGGCTGCAAGGCGAGGCCAACGCGAACCCGCAGGAGCTGCCGCTGCATGCGGAGCGTCTCCGCGCGATGATCGAGGCGCTACGAGCCGATTTGGCGCTGCCAGAGCTACCCTTCATCGCCTGCACGATTGGCGAGATGAAGCCGGAACCGCTGCTCACGAACCTGAAAGCGATGAATGAGATCCAGCTCGCCTTACCCAAGTCGGTGCCTCACACCGCCTGCGTGGATGCGCGTAATCTGAAGACCCACATCGGCGATGCCGTGCATTTTGACACTGCCGCGCAAAACGAGATCGGGAAGCGCTTTGCGGCGAAGCTGGCCGAAATGACGAAGAAGTGAAATTTACGGTGTTTTCACCACCAGCCCTCGAAACTCCAACGCACCTGCCTTTTCGCCTTCGGGACCACCTGAATCACCCCCGAGACCAAAGGTGAGCTTCTCCTCAGCGATGCACGCATGCTCAGCGGTAATCGACACGCCATCCACGGAGGCTGTGATCTTGGGACCTTGAAAGGTGAGATGCACCTTGTGCCAAGCGCCGGGTTTCAGAATCGCAGGCACTTGGAGGAGTTCCTTCGTCTCGCCCTTGTTCGGATGAGCGAGAATGCGGAGCTGATCCTTTCCCATGACCAGATGCACGAGGTGTCCGCGCTCCTGCGAACCATTAAAGATGATGCCCGCAAAGGTCGCCTTCCCTTCGAGGCGGAATTCGCATTCGATGACGGCATCGTGGAGCGCGAGTCGTCGCATCTTTACCGGGCCGTGACGCCGAGGGCCGGACTCAAAGCCACGAAGAATGCCGTTTTCGGCTTTCCAAGTCCCGAGACCCCAGAACCAGTCTTTCGATAGGTCCGAGGTGAAGGACTCTTCAAGCAACGCCTTGGGCTCGGCGGCGAGCGCCGAGCCGATCATCAGGAAAAAGCAGACAAGGGCACGCATGGCGAGAATCACTTCTTCAACCCCGCGAGCATCGCTTTCATCTTGGCGACGGTTTCGGCATGGGCAGGATCTTTGGCGAGGTCTTTGGTTTCTTGCGGATCGTTTTGCAGATCGAAAAGCGTCGCGCCCTGGCGGCCTTCATCCCATTCGGTGTAGCGAAACTGCTCGGTGCGCACGCTGACGCCGAGGAAACCTCCAGCCTTCCCTTTGCCCTTTCCTTTTTTGCCTTTGTTGAGGTTCTTCGGGTCAAAGCCGGGTGCGTTGGTGCCCACCGGTGCTCCACGCAGCGTTTCGGTGAAGGCGGGCTTGTCCCACGCGGCCTGCGGATTGTCGAGCAGCGGCTTCAGGCTGGTGCCATCGCTTTGAGGAAGAGGCAGGCCGCACACATCGGCGAGCGTGGCATGCACGTCGATGAGCTCGACGGGGCGCAGGCAGCTCTTGCCTTTGTTGGCGTTGCCGGGGACGCTGATGATGAGCGGGACGTGCGTGGAATTTTCCCACAGGCTCTGCTTTTGCCACAGGCCGTGGTCGCCAAGGTGGTAGCCGTGATCACTGTGAAACACGATGACCGTCTTCTCGCGCAGTCCGAGCCGCTCGACCGCGGCGATGACCTGCCCGACCTGATCATCCATGAAAGTCGTGGAGGCAAAGTAGGCTTGGAGGATCTCTTGGCGCATCGGATCGGTGAGCTGGTCCTGCTCCTTCTTGTAGCTGCCATAGGCGGCCGCTGGCATGCCCGGCGCATCCTTCATCGGCCCGGTGGCGAGCTGGATCTTCTCAATGGGATAACCTTCGAAATACTTCGCCGGGGCGACATACGGCGTGTGGGGTCGATAAAAACCGACCGCGAGGTAAAACGGGCCGTTCTTCTTCGCTTCGAGCAGCTTGATGGCCTCTGCGGCGCCCACGGCGTCGGTTTGCGGCTCCTCGGAGGGATCGTTGAACCAGCTCAGCGTGCCGCCGAACTGCCCCGGCGTGAGTGTGTGGATTTGATCCTCGACTTTCTTGTCGTGGCCGATGGGATTCACGACCTGCTGCCACGACGGCTCGTCGTCGAGCCCGCTGGTGCCGATCTGCGTGGGCACGCCGTAGTGGTAGAGTTTGCCGACACGCGCGGAGAACGCGCCTGCCTTCGAAAACGTCTGCGGGATGCTCAGCACGTCGGGCAGGGCTTTGCGGAAGTGCGTGCTGTTTTCATACACCTTCGTGCTGCCGGGACGCATGCCGGTCATGAAGGAGGCGCGGCTCGGATTGCAAAGCGGATACTGGCAGTAGGCTTTTTCAAA
Organism: Verrucomicrobiaceae bacterium; assembly: GCA_040381795.1. Taxonomy (GTDB): domain Bacteria; phylum Verrucomicrobiota; class Verrucomicrobiia; order Verrucomicrobiales; family Verrucomicrobiaceae; genus Prosthecobacter. Next base: position 2,845 of record JBEIGR010000682.1, read on the forward strand.
GCGCACGCCGGTGGCCGCGAGCTTGTCGATGTGCGGCGATTTCACCTGCGCATGCCCGTAGCAGCCGAGGGAGTTGTTCAGATC
>JBEIGR010000683.1:0-2913 GCA_040381795.1 Verrucomicrobiaceae bacterium
ACCTACACCTGGGAAGTCCTCCCGCAGGACATGCGCAGTGGTGATGTCGTCGATCAACTCGTCAAAGAATACGATTGGACCATCGCTGCCATGCGCGGCTGCGGTCTGGCGTGAGTGGTCTTCAATACCCCTCGGTCGCCTCGCTGAAGCTCCACGGGGCTTGATAGGCACCGGTGCGTTCTTTTTCGAGTTGGCGGACGAGGTCGTTGAGCAAGGCGGAGGCCCCGAAGCGGTAGCGGCGGTTGGTCAGCCATTCGTCGCCGAGCGTTTCTTTGACGGCGATAAGGAAGTGCAGGGCTTGCTTGGCGGTGCGGATGCCGCCGGCGGGCTTCATCGCAATCGGCACGCCGGTGGCGAGGTAGTGATCGCGGATGGCCTCGATCATGACCTGATTGTTGCCCAGCGTGGCATTCGATGAGGTTTTGCCGGTGCTCGTCTTGATGAAATCATTCGCCCGGATCACCCGCATGGCGAGGAAACTGGCGGCGCGGATGTTGTCGTAGCTTTCGAGTTCGCTGACCTCCAGAATGACCTTCAGCGTGGCCTTGCCGCAGGCCTCGACCACGGCGGCGATTTCGTCCTGCATGCGGCCAAACTCACCGGATAGAAAGGCTCCGCGATTGATCACCATGTCGATCTCGTCCGCGCCATCATGCACGGCCGCCGCAACCTCGGCGAGCCGCGTTTTCAGGGGAGCCTGACCACTCGGAAAGGCCGTGGCGACGCTCGCTACCTTCACGCTCGTGTCGGCGACATGCTTTTTGGCATGCTTCACCATCGCCGGATACACGCACACCGCTGCGGTGGATGGGATGTCGCCCTCATCATGCGGCGTCAGCGCCTTCTGGCAAAGCGAGGCGACCTTTCCAGGCGTGTCCTTGCCCTCCAGCGTGGTCAAATCGACCATCGAAACCGCCATTCGCAGGCCGAAGACCTTCGACTGCTTCTTGAGGCTGCGCGTGCCATACTTCGCCACACGCTCCTCAATGCCGACATGATCGACGGTGCCGATTTCATCGAACAAACGGCGGAGGCTGGCGGGCGCTTTGGCGGCGGACATGCCGCGTATGAAGTCACGGAGCGCCCGGAACACAATCGCGAACTTCTGCGTGACACCCGCCACGCTTGATGTGCATGCTGGGGACATGTCCTGGCCTGTCCATCCCGCCCGCATCATCCGCGGCCATCGAGTCGCCTCCGGTTTGAATGGCGATCCGCGTTTCCCCGGCGGCACCATGGCGATGCAGCTGCCCCACTTTGCCTGTCTAGGCTTCGATTTGAGCGCCTACCATCGAGGCACGCTGAATCTGGACATCAGCCCTCTGACCTACCGCCCCTTGAAGCCACGCCACACCTTTGAGCGGCTGCAATGGCATCCGGTGGAGCCCGCCGAGACGTTTTCGTTTTTCGATGCCCGACTCCTTCACACGGGCCAAACCCACGAGGTGCTCATCTATTTCCCGCATCCCGAGACCAAGCCCGAGCACTTCCAAGCTCCCACCACCCTCGAAATCCTCGCCCCATGGATCGAGGGCCTCAGCTACGAAACCAGCATCCAGCTCGCCATCGACCCGGAGCAGATGACTCTCACCTCGTCGGCAGCTTCTCCGTGAGCGGAATTTCCCGCCGCAACGCCCGGCCAATCTGCCCGGTGAGCCACAGATAGTGATCCGATGGCAACGACTCTTCCGTTACAAATCCCAAGGTTCCTTCCGGCACCTGCGAGGCCGTTTTGAAGATCGCCGTGCCTTCATCCATCTCGTCAAACATCGCCACATAGAGCATCGACGCCCCGCCTCGGATGCGCTCGCGGGCCTGTTGCCAGAGAAACTCCCCCCCCAGTCGCGGCACCTGATTCAGCTTGGCCTCTTTACCACGCATCTTCATCAGATTGGCCCAGCTAAAGCCCGGAAATGTAACGGGAAGATAACTCTTACTGCGTTCTCTACACCAAGCCTCATCCGCCGCCTGCACGCTGCCGATCATTCGCGCTGCCGACGTGACGTCATGGTAACGCCCCACGCTCCACGGGCTGATCACATCGGCTTTGGCGAGCACCTCATGCAGCTTCGGATCCTTCACCGCATCGCGATCCAGCGTGCGCCAGCCCCAGGGCACCCCGGCCATCACGGTGAGTTTCCCGAACTCTGGGTTATCATGCAAGAAACGTAACAAGGCATGGCTTTCCTCTAACGTGTAGTCCCGATCGTCGCTGAAGCCGATGCCCCAAACCGCCACCAGCGGCTTTCCGGCATGTTTTTGATAAGCGGTACTTTCCAGCGCCTTCAATTCCGTTCGCAGGCGCTTCCAGTCCTGCATCACCACGCTCTCGATCTCGCCCGCTCGCAGTCCGCTGAGGTCATACATCACGCACCAGGACCTCCCAGTGGCCTCCGCACCCGCTCGCACGGCGGCGAGCACTCGATCCGCATGTTCGCGAGATTTCGTATCGCGCAGCACGCTACCAAAACGTTGCAAAAACACCCCGTCGATGCCGTGCTCCCGCATCCACTCAAAGTGCCGACGCACCGTCTTCGGATGCGCCGAGCGAAACACCTGCGCCGTGCGCCCGTCCGAGAACTTCAACGGCGTATCCACCCGCTCATCGGCCTCCAGTTCCGAAACATCCGGCCATAGATCGATGTGGCACTGGCCCTGCTTATCGAAACCGTAGTGCCGCCAGCCCATGCCCTCGCCATCCGCCGGCGTCACAAACCAGCCTTGGTAGCCGCACATCACCTTCCCGAACAAGGACGTCGGTTCCGCCGCCTCCACCCGAAGGCTGGCGAGCACCCAAAAGACAAAAATCAGCATGCGTGGCTTCATCCTCGCCTTATGAACCGCATTCCACCTCCCGCCAAGGAGAGAACCGCCCTCCGCTTCACGTTCCTCCTTCTCTGTCATTCATGAATC
>JBEIGR010000684.1:0-2894 GCA_040381795.1 Verrucomicrobiaceae bacterium
GGGCCGACCCCGGCGGGGTCGCCCATGGTGACGGCGATGAGAGGTTTGGGCATTAGCCCGGCAGAGAAGCTAGGAATCTGAAATCCGAAATCCGAATCTCAATTCTTCCGCGGCCGCGTGGCAAAGAAGAGCCAGATGCCGAGCAGGGCCACGAGGAAGGTGCCCATGGTCAGCACGGTGAGCACGAGATCACGCGTGTCTTTGTCCCGGATGAAGCCGAGCTTGTGAAACATCGTGAAGATGGTCGCCTCGAACTGCCGCTCCTTATCTGTGTGCCGCGTGACGCTGCCCGTCGTGGTGGAGACATACACCCGCGTCTCCAGAGCATCCCCGGCATCGAAGCGATACACCGGCAGGATGCGGAAGATGTTCAGGTACTCCATGTTGAAGGCGGTGAGGAAGTCCGTCTTCTTCACCTCCGCGCCCGCGAGGAAGCTTCGAGCGATCTCCGCCGCATAAAGCTCGTCCTGCGCCGGATCGACGCGGCCATCGATGGCGCTGACGTATTGCGGCCCCTTGGCATCCTTGACGTAAATCTGATACCACGGCTGGCCGCCGATGCCGCGGAGGTTCACCGCCTGCGCCTCTGCATTATCGCCTAGCTTGGCGACAGCTTCAGCGACGCTGATTTGGATGGCTTTCACGTCCATGCCTCCGCCTGAGGGCTTCGCCTGAGGTGGCGGAGCCTGCGTGCGAGTCATGATGTTGTGAAGGACACCGCTGCCGGAGGCCATCAGCACGGAGATGCTAAAAAGAAGACCAAGCCAGCGGTGGAGTTTACGAATGAGTCGTGGGGACATGGGCGGAGGGCAAAGAGCTAAGGGCGAAGAGTCAGAGAATAGATGATGGTGTCGAGAAAGAAGCGCGCGGAGCGGATCGGGACTCTATGCCCTCCGCTCTACGCCCTCCGCGTCGCGCAGCGACTACCATTTGAATTCGACGCCCGCGTAGAAGGCGCGGCCATCGCCGGGGAGGAAGACGGCGGGCGTGGCGATGGCATTGGTCACGACGCCGGTGGTGGGGCTGTAAGTTTCATTGGTGATGTTTCGCACCTCAGCAAAGAAGGACACGCCCTTCTGGGTCTTGTAGCCCAGCTTGAAGCCGAGCAGCGCGTAAGGATCGGCGAAGGTCGTGCGGGCCATGTCCGCCGCGTAGCGAACAGGAGACCATTCGACATTCGGGCCGGCATAGAATCCGCAGGGATGCTCATACATCAGCTCGCCGCGGTAATAATAAGGCGCGTAGCCCGGCAGCAGGCGATCTCCAAAGGTGGGATCGTTTTTGAAGCGGAAGTCATTCCAGAAGAAGTTATTTCGCAGCACGAGGCGGTCGAAACGCTTGTCATTCGCCGTGGTGAGGTTTCGCAGCACATCGTAGCTGAGACCGAACTCGACGCCTTGATGCGTGGTCTTGCCAGCGTTGATGGTGTTTCCCGGGAAGGGCAGAACGCCGAGCGTGAGAAGCTCGCGATCCACCCAGGCATAGTAGTAGCTGAAGTCCCAGGACATGCGATCCGTCTGACCGCGAGTGCCGATTTCGAGTGTGGTGGCACTCTGTGCTTGGAGCGGCAGCAGGGACGGCAAAGCTCCGACACTCGTGAGCTCCCCAAAAGTGGGTGGCTCGAAACTCCGGCTCGCATTGAAGTAAATCTGAGACTTGGGATTCACGTCGAAGAGCAGGCCCAGCTTAGGGCTGAAGCCCCAGTACTCCTGACGGTCCGAGTTGTTGGCTCCAAAAAGCACCTCTTCGTTCAGATCTCTGCTGGCATATAACACCTGGGCTCCGGCGATGAGGGAGAGACGATCCGTGAGATGCAGCCTGTCCTGGAAGTAAAAGTTCCAATTGATGGACTGCAGTTTGTTGTCGGCGGTTTTCACACCGCGATTACCGCCGTTGTTAGCGAAACGGGCATCTTCTGCCACGCCATACATAAAGCTTGTCCCGAGAGTCAGATCATTGGCCATGCCAAGCAGCGTTCCGCGGCCATCATATCGAAGATCAAATCCAAGATCATTGGAGAGCTGGTCGATGTATCCCACGAAGGGCGTGATCGGATGATCCAGATCCTTCCAGCTCCAGAAGGAGGAGAAGGTCAGCGTGTTGTCGCCATCTGAATACGTCAGCTTATTCGCCAGGCGGAAGAGCTGGTAGTCTCGGCGTTGGCGGTTGTTGATGCTGGCCGCGTTCGCCTGCTGAGGGTTCGCCTCCATCTGCGCTTTCGTCAGTGAACCGGGCAGTTGTGATTTGCTGTCCACCCAGGTGACGTAGAAGCGGTTTTCGAGGTTGGAGTTGATCTTCGTGCCGATGTTGGCCATCACGCGCAGGCTTTCCTGCTCGCTGTAATCGCGGAAACCATCCGTGCGGGCCGCCGTGATGCTCACATAGCCGTCCACATCACCCGCCACAAAGCCGGAGGATATCTGGCCGCGGAAGGTGTTGAAGCTGCCGGCCTCAAAACGGGTCTGGAAGGCAGGCGCGGAGTAGCCGGTGTTCGAGACGAAGTTGATCGCACCGCCCAGCGTGGCCGCGCCGTATTGCAGGGCGTTCGCCCCGCGGAAGGTCTCGACGTATTGCGCCGCCATCGGCTCAATGGCTTGCATGTCGAAACCGCCATCGGCGAGGTTCAGAGGCATGCCGTCTTGCATCAGCCAGAGACCGCGGCCGTGGAAGGTGCGCTGGATGCCGCTGCCACGAATGGCGATACGGGCCTCTTCGGAGCCGAAGCGGCTCTGCACGAGCACGCCGGGCGGAACGTCGAGCGCGTCCTTCAGCGTGGCGGCGCGGCCGGTTTTGTATTCCTCGGCACTCGTGACGCTGGCACCACCTGGCGTGGAGGCGGCGATTTGCTGTCGGCGTGTTTCGATGGAGGGAATCGTTTTGGACGGATCTTTCGA
>JBEIGR010000685.1:0-2892 GCA_040381795.1 Verrucomicrobiaceae bacterium
AGCGTTTGCTCCTCGAAGCCGAGCAAAGCATCGACGACGCCGAATCCCATCTGCGCGATGCCATGCGCGAGCATCTTCGAGGCCTTCAAGATGACCTCACCACGAAGCAGCAGGTGTTTGCCGAGCGTCATCCGCGTGTGCAGATCGTGGAAGTGGCGCATCGTGTGCAAGCGGCGGCTCTCGCTTTGAAACAAGCCGCGAAGCACCGACTCGACCGTCTTGCCGACCGCCTCGCCTTGCGGGATGAAGTCATGCGACATCTCGGGCCGGACTCCGTGCTCTCTCGCGGCTTTTCCTACACCACCACCTCCGATGGCCGCGTACTCACCGATCCCGATGAGGCCGCCGCTGGTAGCCCGATCATCACCCGACTCGCCAAAGGCACACTCCACAGCACCGTCACCAAGCCATGAACAACGCCTCCAAAGATCCCGCCCATCATCTCGCCACACTTCTGGAGCGTCTCCAGCATCCGACGGACTATGAAAAGGCGCTGCACTACTTTTTGGAGGAGTTTGCCGGAGACATGCCCTTCATCACCAGCGGCGAAATGGTGCAGACGCCGATGCTCTATGCGGTGATCCGGCATGTCATCAAAGGGGCTTCCGGCCAGCCGCATCCGTTTCAGCCCGCGAAGGTCTTTCGGGTGTCCGGTCATGGTTTTCATCACGGCAGCGGCTCGGCGGATGGACGGGCGGTGATCTTCTTCCACTTTGAAAGCGTGAACAAAGGTCTCGCCGCCATCATTCCCGGCTTCACCGGCCCGGTGGATGTGGCGAGATTTTCGCTGCCCTCCACGCTGCCGGTGGACACGTCGAAGAATTGAAGGCGAGCCTTCGATTTGAATCTTGGAACTTTAAACTTGGAACTTTGGTCCGCTCCCGCCAAGATGGAGGCCACATGCTCGAAGTGCTTACCCAACTCCTCCAAGTCCAGGAACGCGATCAGCGCATCCTGAAGTTCCAAAAAGAACTCAAAGACATCCCGCTGCAGCAGGGCCGTGCCAAAACCCAGCTCGCAGGCGATACCGCCGGCGTCGAAAAGGCCACGCAGGCGATGAAGGAGATCGAGGTGAAAATCAAAAGCATCGAACTCGACATCCAGACCCGCCAGATCAGCATCAAGCGATTGCAGGATCAGCAGTTCGAGACGCGGAAGAATGATGAGTTCACCGCTCTCGGGACCGAGATCAAACGCTACCAAACCGATGTCTCCGCTCTCGAAGACAGCGAACTCGATCAGATGGAGGCTCTCGAAGCAGCCAAAGCGGCTCTCAAGGTGGCGCAGGGCAAGCTGGCCGAAACGCAGGCCCGCGTGGATGTGGAGCTGAAGGCGCTCGATGAGCGTGCGGGGGGCGTGCAAGCCCGCCTGACCGATCTTCAGGCGGAGCGGAAAAAGCTCGCTGAGCCGGTCGATCCCGATGCGCTGGAGCTTTACACCCGCATCTTTTTCAAGAAGTCCGATGCGGTCTCCGCGGTGGAACTCGGCATCTGCAAGGGCTGCCACGTCAAAGTGGTGAGCAGCACGATCCAATCGCTCAAACAAGCCGCCGGGCTCACGCACTGCGACTCCTGCGGGCGCATTCTTTACCTCATCGAGTAGGAAATAGATCGCCGAAGGGCATCAAGCCTGCTGTTCCGCCGAAGCTCATGATTGAAATCACCCGCCGGAAGAACTTCATCCCTGTCACTGATGGGTTGATCGAGTATCTCGACCAGTTTGGCCGCTGCGATGCCCTGCCGACGACCTACAACGACCTGCGCAATTTCTCCGAGAGCTACCCGCTTTTCGACAAAGACGGCAACGCCACCTACTGGAGCAGCGTTCTCTACCCCCGCGAGGTGCAGCAGGAGATCTATCCCAAGCTCACCAGCATCTACTCGCTCCTGCGCACGGGGGATTACCACGCGGTGCCGCATCTGTATGTGGAGCGGGTGGACTACTGCGAGTTTGGCAACTCACGCCCCTTCCGCGTGCGGGTGGTGAATCAATACAACGACAACTACGACCACTTTTACGTCAAAACGGCCGATGCCTCCCGCGTGTATGGCCTGGAATTGGAGCATCTGCTCTCGCCGAACCGCATCAATTACCTCGTCCATCGCGGCGGCACGCTGGTGGAGGAGCACATCGCCGGCATTCCGGGGGATGTCTTCATGCGCGATTACCTCCATCGCCCGGATTTGAACCGCGTGCGCATCGCGAAGGAGTTCGTGAAATTCAGCGAGCGCTGTTTCATCCGCCTGCTGGGGGACATGCGCAGCTACAACTACGTCATCGACATGACGCCGGACTTTGAAGAGGTGCAGTATCGCGTCCGCGCCATCGACTTTGACCAGCAGAGCTACGAGGGTCGGAAGAGCCTGTACCTGCCGCAGTTCTTCAAAGAGAACAATCCCATCGTCCAGCTCTGCTCCACCTGCCTGAACTTCCCCACCATGAAGCAGTATCAGGAGGAGGAGCGCAGCCTGATCTCCCGCCGCTACATTTCGGAGCATCAGCGCATCGCCACGCTGCTCGCCTGCATGAAAAAGAACGCGGTGGAGCCTTTCGAGAAGGTCGTGCAGCTCCGCGCCGAACTCGGCGAGTATCACCAGACGCACAGCTTTGACTCCTGCCAAAGCATGGGCGACATCGTGGAGCGGAATTTGGAGATCACGCTCGGTAAGCACCTCGCCTGAGCCGTTGCCAGTTTCGCCTTTTGCATCCAGAATCCGGCCCGCTCATGCCCAAGCTTCATCTTCAGCCCGATTTTCCAGCCTTCCAATCACTCGCGGAAAAGGGCAGCCTCGTCCCTGTCGTCGCCGAATTGACCGCGGACTATGAGACGCCTCTCTCGGCCTTCCAAAAGATCCACGACGGCCGCTGCGCCTTCCTGTTGGAATCGGCGGA
>JBEIGR010000686.1:0-2885 GCA_040381795.1 Verrucomicrobiaceae bacterium
CCAGAGCCGCCCGCCGCCCTGGGAGTAGCGCCAGAAGCTGACAAGTGCGATCATGACGAGCAGCACGAGCGGCGTCTCCATGATGTAGTAGCGTGAATAATACACCTGCATCGGCGAGACGGCGGCGAGCAGCATGGCGGCGATCACGCCGTTACGCCCGAGCACATCCGTGAGCAGCAGGGTGGAGAGGATCAGCAAGAGCCCACAGATGGCGGTGACGGTGCGGAGCTGATCGCCACGCCAAGTATCTGGAGCGCCCCAGAAGGCAAATTTGGACCAGAGGATGGCGGCGTAGTGCAGGCCGGGGCCGTGGTAGTCCTTCGGGTCGTATTCGAAATGGCCGGTGGACTGAAACTGGGTCGTTTTGTAAGCCAAAATGGCTTCATCGGTGTGCATCGGGCGCTCATCGAGCAGCGGCAGCCGGTAAAACGCCGCCGCCGCCATCGCGATGATCGCGAGGAGGATGAAGGCGGTCATGGAGAGGGCGGGAGCCTTGGTCGGATACATGAGAGGGGTGGGCCTCTAGCCCAGCATGTCGCGGCGTTCCACCATCAACCGCATGTTAGGATAGCGGCGGAGGTAAAATTCCTCCCGCACGGGCGGGGCGGTATCGCTGCCGCCGTGCTCGATTTCGACGGTGACGGCCTGAGAGGTGGCACGGAGCTTCAAAAAGCGGAAGCGCGGCATTTCCCGAGCTCGGAAGAAGACGTGGAGCGGCACATGCGGGTGCGTGGCATTCCACAGCCAGCGGGCCGGTGGGAAGCTCTCCTCATCGGCGAGAGCGAACAAAATCTCCCTCACGAGGGCCTCCCCATGCCCGCCGGACCAGCGGGCGGCCTCACGGCGGTTGAAGAGCTGGTGCATCCAGGCCATGAGCGGATTCTTTTTTGCCTGCTCCATCTCCTCAATGAGCTCGCGGGCATGCACGGCCATGAGCCGATGAAAATCCTCCCGAGAGATGCTCCCGGCATCCCAGAGGCGGAAGAGCTTCTGGGGGCTAGGGACGGGCTCGGGGTCGGATGACATGGGGGGCGAGATTTGACTGCTTGTCGCGGGAGGTAAACCGTTTTAGTGAAATGCGGCCTTCGGGCAACCACTCTCAAACCTGGAATTTGTTATTTAGATGAAAGTCATTTTGCTGTGCGGAGGTCTAGGAACCCGTCTCCGAGAAGAAACTGAGTATCGCCCGAAGCCGATGGTGCCCATCGGCGGCCAGCCAATCGTGTGGCACATCATGAAGACCTACGCCAAGCATGGCTTCAAAGACTTCGTGCTATGCTTGGGTTACAAGGGTGAAACCATCAAAGACTACTTTCGCAATTACCTCTGGAATCGCAGCGATGTTACACTGAAATTGGGTCGTAATCCCCAGATTACCTACCACAATAATCACGACGAGGAGGACTGGACAGTGACGCTACTGGAGACCGGCATGCAGACAATGACTGGTGGACGACTCCTTCGCGCCATGCAGCACATTGGTGAGGAAGATGTGATGCTGACCTATGGCGATGGGCTAACGGATTCCGACATCGGGTCATCGGTGAAGTTTCACTATGCTCAAAAAGCGCTGGTGACCATGACGGCCGTGCGCCCGGCGGGCCGCTTTGGGGAGCTGGGCCTAGATGGACTGACCGTGCAATCGTTCCAGGAAAAGCCGGAGCAGGAGGCAGGATTCATCAATGGTGGTTACATGGTGCTCGATAAATCCGTGCGTGACTACCTCACCGGTGACGACTGCATCTTTGAACGCGAGCCCCTGCAAAACATGGCCCAAACTGGACGGCTGAAGGCTTTCTGCCACGACGGCTTCTGGCAGTGCATGGACACCTATCGCGAGTTCGAAATGCTCAACAAAATGTGGGACAGCGGCAGCGCTCCCTGGAAGGTCTGGTGATGTTCGGCTCTATCTATCAAGACAAACGCGTGCTCGTGACCGGCCATACCGGTTTTAAAGGGTCTTGGCTTACGCTTTGGCTGCATGCTCTGGGCGCGAAAGTGAGTGGCTATGCTCTCGCTCCGCTGCACGCGGAGGATTTGAGTCATTTCATTCCGCCTGATGTGCTGGAGCATGAATGGATCGCCGATCTTCGAGACAAGGAAAAGCTGACCCAGGCCATTCAGACCGCCAAGCCGGATCTGATCATGCACCTCGCGGCGCAGCCGCTCGTGCGGCTTTCCTATGCGGAGCCGTTGGAGACCTTTTCCGTGAATGCCTGGGGCACGGCAGTGCTGCTGGAGACGGTGCGTGCGACAGGCTGCACCGCGCCGGTGATCGTCGTCACGAGTGACAAGTGCTACCTGAACCAGAATCTCGGCCGCCCGTTTTCCGAGGAAGATCCGCTCGGCGGGCATGATGTGTATTCGATGAGCAAAGCGGCCACTGAAATGGTGGTGGCGGCGTGGCATGCCTCCTTCTTTTCCCGCGAGCAGGGCAGGGGACGTCTCGCCTCCGTGCGGGCGGGGAATGTCATCGGCGGTGGTGACTATGCCGCGGATCGCATCCTGCCGGATTGTGTGCGTGCCCAAGTGGCAGGCGAGCCAGTGATCCTTCGAAATCCAGCGGCGACGCGGCCATGGCAGCACGTTTTGGAATGCCTGAGCGGCTATTTGAATGTGGGACAGCTCTTGTTTGCTGAACCGGCCTCAAAGGAGCTGCTAAATCTGAATTTTGGCCCTGATCCTGAATCCGAGCGCAGCGTGGGCGAGGTCGTGAAGGCCTTCTTTGAAGCCTGGCCTGGCCTGTGGGAGGCGCGGCCTGATCCGAATGCTGTCCCTGAGGCCACGCGGTTGACTTTGAGTCATGCAAAGGCATCGAAAGTGCTCGGCTGGCATCCCGTGTGGGATTTCCAAAAGGCCACGCAGACCACGGCGGAGTGGTATCG
>JBEIGR010000687.1:0-2868 GCA_040381795.1 Verrucomicrobiaceae bacterium
AGTGAAGGGGTGAAAATCATCCGTGGTGATCTGAAGAAATCAGGCCCTGTCACGCCGAAGTGAAGCCGCGACACCGGCCAGCCTTTTCTTTTCGTGCTCTTGGCCGTGTGGCCGTGAAGCATGAGGCGACGCTTTAAGAGAAGCCAAGAGGTGGATTTACGCCCACGCGAATAATTTCTGCATAAACCCAAAGCGGGCGGTGGCATGATAAGTGGGCGGTGGTTTGAGCCGCTTCCTTCAACCTCATGGAAACTGATCTTGACCTCCTCTCCCGCTACCATCGCCACGGCGATGCCGAGGCGTTTCAGGTGCTGGTCGCAGGTCATGCGGGCATGGTTCATGCCACGGCCTGCCGTGTCACACGAGATGCGGCGCTGGCTGAGGATGTGGCGCAGGAGACTTTCCTTGCCCTCGCACGCAGCAGTGGAGCGGCGATTCAATCCGTGGGAGCCTGGCTGCATCATGTCGCTCGGCAGAAGGCGCAGAACGTCGTGCGAAGTGAGGCGCGCCGCCAGAACTACGAGTCTGCCGCAGCAGCACAGCTCGCCGTAGCCCAAGATGAGCGCACCTGGGCCGAGCTGGAGCCGTTGCTTGATGAAGCCCTGGACGCTTTGCCAGAGACCACTCGGGCGCTCTTGATCGAGCGCTTCCTGGAAGGCCGGAGCCAGAATGAACTGGCGGCCCGCACGGGCGTGAGTCAGTCCACCGTCTCGCGCCAGCTCGATGACGCAATTCACCAGTTGCGCCTCCGTTTGAGAACGAAGGGCGTCATCGGTGCGGCATCACTCGCTCTACTGCTGAGCACGCACTCCGCGCAGGCCGCTCCAGCCGCCGTCCAGGCCTCCTTGGGAAAACTATCCCTTACCGGCATCGGCACCACTTCCGCGATTACGCCAACCGCATCCGTTCTCACCACCACACTCACCACCACACTCGTCACCATGACCGCCACCACCAAAGCCCTCCTCATCACCGGAGCCATTGCAGCCGCAACACTGCCTTTTGTGCTTCATCACCCCGCAAACAAATCACTGGCCACAAATGCACCTAAGACGGTGAGGCAGTCGACTCATGAAATCACCGCAGTTCCACAAGGAGCTAACCAACCAAAACATTTCCGACCGGCCACCATGCCCGAAAGTGTGAGACGAAAAGCTGATGGTGTTGCGGCCCGGCACCGGGGAATGACCAAGGAGCAGTTTGAATAGAGCGCTGAGATTAAGCAGCTCGGTGAGCGATTTGGCCGACATTTGGAGCCACCCGAGTTCCAGAGGAAAGTCCAGCAAGCCATCGAGGCGCTGAAGGCCGTGAAAGGCATCGAGCATAGCACGCTGAACTTTGATCTTCACGATCTGACCTCGCCAAACGCTCGCGCATGGCTGGAGGCGGCTCTGTCGGATGATCCGCAGCCTGCCCAGGACTATGTCATGAGCCTGCTCGATGGCGCTGTCTTTGAGTTCGCCTTCGATCCGAGTTCTGACAGCACTAGCGACGGTCTCACCGTGAAGGGTGAGAATCCTTCGCGCAGCCCGACTGACAAACAGAGTCGCGACTACACCAGCTCTACCAGCTTTGCTCACCGACATGCGACGCACCCTCATTCTTCTCTGCCTCGTGGTGTGCCTGATCGCGTTGTGGCTCATGCGGACCGCTTTAGAGACAAAAAAGCCCGTTTCAGCGCCCAAACCCGCAGCCACGCCTTCGACGAGTGTTTCGACTCCAACTCCGCCCAAAGCTGAAAAGGCCGCTGTAGCTCGAAAGTCGCTGAAAATCGCCTCCAAGGGCAAAGTCCGGCTCAAACCGGGTGAATCGGCGGTGCTGGGGTATTGGGAGATCGCGCCGGGAATGAACGGCATGGCCATCGTGACGCCGGAAACGACGCCGGAAGGCCATGTGAAGATGACGGCCAAGCTCCTGCACCTCTCCGATGCCGCTTTGTCGGACGCGGAGGCGAACGACCTGTTCCCCGACATCTTCGACTTCGAAAACTACAGCGCCATCGGCCCCGAACGGTTGCGTGAGCTGCAAACGTCACTGCAAAAAACTCGCGGAGTCGATATGCTCTCCACATCCACCGTGGTAAGCCATCCCGGCCAGCAAACCAGCATCTCCATCGGCAACTCGAACAACTCCATGCTCTCCCTCGGCCTTCGGGCCGATCCTGTCGCCGAAGATGGCGGCTACGATCTCAGCCTCGACTTGCAAAGGCAGGAGTGAGGACAGTGGACGCATTTCACACACACTTTGTCGTGGTGAAATGAGAGCGAGGCTCGTTATGCTCCGCACCTCCATGAATCGTCTCGAAAACAAAGTCATCCTCATCACCGGCAGTGTCACCGGCATTGGCAAGGCCATCGCGAAGCGTTGCGTCGCCGAAGGTGCGAAAGTGCTCATCCACGGCCTGGAGACCGATCTGGGCCAGGAAACGCTCGTGGAGCTCGGCGCGGACAAGGCCGTGCTCGTGCTCAAAGACCTCGCGGAGGAAGATGCGCCGCAACTGCTCGTCGAGAAGGCCGTGAGCGCCTTTGGCAAACTCGACGCCGTGGTGAACAACGCCGCGCAGGTCGGCCTCGGCAACATTCACGACACGGATGCCAAATGGTTCCGCCGCATGCTCGAAATCAACTGCGTGGTGCCTTATCTCCTCATCCGCGCCGCTTTGCCAAATCTCCGCGAAGCACGCGGCAGTGTCATCAACATCGGCAGCGTCAACGCGTGGAGCGGCGAGCCCAATTTGATGCCCTACAGCGTCTCCAAAGGCGCTCTCATGACCCTCACGCGCAATCTAGGCGACACGCTCATGCGCGAGGACGGCGTGCGCGTGAATCAAATCAACCCCGGCTGGGTGCTCACCGAAAACGAAGCCAA
>JBEIGR010000688.1:0-2866 GCA_040381795.1 Verrucomicrobiaceae bacterium
ACCCTGTTCTACGACGCCCGCTGCGGCCTCTGCAGCAGCGTGCGTCGATGGCTGTCAGCCCAGCCCGCTTATGTGCGGATCGAATTCATTCCTTATGACTCGCCGCAGGCCAGGCAACGCTGCCCGATGATTGATCAACTCCACGCGGAGCAAGAAATCGTCGTCCTCAGCGATGAAGGCCACCTCTGGCAGGGTTCGGGAGCGTGGGTGATGTGCCTGTGGGCTCTCCACGACTTCCGTGCATGGTCGTCACGACTCGCCAGCCCGACGATGCAGTCCATCGCCAAAAAGATCGTCCACCTCATCTCCTCCAATCGCCTCACGCTGTCCTCGCTCCTACACCTGCGAGGTGATCAAGCTCTGAAAAACGCCGCCAACACGATGCCCGATGCCATGATCTGCGAGATGAATTCGTGATTCGAGGGTTCCCCCAAACATCTTGCCTATCTCCCCTCAGCTAACCTCCACTGCCATTGAGTGAACGATTGGGCCTGCAACACAGCTTCGACTGCCAGTCGAAGCTACAGCAACCGCCGCGAGGCGTAGCTTCGATTGGCAATCGAAGTCGAACGTCGCCTGACTTCGCCTCGTTGCTAAACTCTATGGCAGTGCACCTAACCTCTCCCCGCTAGCGGTGGCCAATAACGTCATCGTACGATGCGGGGCTAGCGAAGCGAAAGGTTAGGTGAGGGGCACAACGAGAAGCCTCAGGTCGTCGGGCCTACCGTCCTGCATGAACGTTCTCCCACCACCGCGTCAGCGCCCCTCAACAATCAAAAATCGGCTGCTCATCAATCGTCAATCCCTCCGCGTGCCCCGATAGCCCATCACCTCATCGAGCGTTCCTTCGCCTCCATGAGCTCCAACCAGCCCTCCTCCCGACTTCTCTCCCTCGATGCCTTTCGAGGCTTCATCATGCTTTTGATGGCCTCGTCCGGGTTTGGCATCGTGCAGATAGCGGAAGCGAATCCGGGTTCGTTTTGGGAAACGATTCGCCCGCAGTTTGAGCACAAGGCTTGGCAGGGCTGCTCGCTCTGGGATCTCATTCAGCCCAGCTTCATGTTCATGGTCGGCATCGCCGTGCCGCTCTCCTGCGCGAAGCGTCGCGAGGCCGGGCAGGGCTTTCTCGGCATGACCTGGCATGCCTTCACCCGCGCCGTGCTGCTCATCCTCCTCGCCGTCGTGCTCAGCACGCGGGCGGCGGACAAACAAACGACGTGGATCTTCACCAATGTCCTCGCCCAGATCGGCCTCGGCTACGTCTTCCTCTTTCTGATCGCTCGCCTCGGCTGGGAATACATGACGGCAGCCATCCTCGCCATCCTCGCGGGCTACACCGCCTTCTTCGCCATGCATCCGCTGCCCACGCCGGAGCAGTTTGCTTCCATCCAAGGCATCAAAGTGCCGCCGGAAGGCATTCTCACCGGCTGGTTCGGGCACTGGAGCATTCACTTCAATGCCGCGGCACACTTCGACCGCTGGTTCCTCAACCTCCTGCCAAAGGCACAACCCTTCGCGTATCAGGCGGGCGGTTATCAGACGCTCAATTTCATCCCCGCTCTCGCCACCATGCTCGGCGGTGCCCTCACGGGCGATTTCCTCATGCGCAGTCGTTTGGATACGAAAAGCAAAGCCGTGCGCCTTTTCATCGCGGGCGTCCTTTTGATCTTCCTTGGCACCGTGCTCGACCTCGTCGCGCTGCCTTCCGTGAAGCGCATCTGGACGCCCACCTGGGCCATTCAAAGCGGTGGCTGGGTGCTCCTCATGCTCACCGGCTTTTACTCGCTCGTCGAAATTGCCGGCTGGAGGCGGTTCGTCTTCCCGCTGGTCGTCGTCGGCATGAACAGCATCACGATCTATGTGCTGCACAGCCTCTGCGCCGGCTGGATCAAGGACCACCTTCACAAGCACCTCCCCGCCACGGCCTTCCCCGCCGGATGGGAACCTGTCATCGACCGCTGCGGCGTGCTTCTGGTGCTATGGATCATCTGCTGGTGGCTCTACAGGCAGAAGGCTTTCCTGAGGCTCTGATCCTCAATCTCTCAGCCACCCGGCGTCCTGCGCGATGCGTTGAAGCTGCGGACTGTCCTTCGACAACGGATAGATATGCGTCCCTTCGCGTTCCCGCGTCCACCACGCGGGACCTTCCGTGGCAAAGCGATAGCGATACACCAGCACGCGGACGAATTTCGGCGGCGCATCGGGAAAAGGATTCCGCTCGAGCAGGCTTAGCGTGCCGGGATCGTTGTGCAGAAGCTTCCACAGAAAATTCGGCACCCATTCATTGCGTCCCGGCACGCGATGCCAGGGATACCACGCGGCCCAATCGAGACGATAATGATACGGCGTGATGATCACCGGGCGACGCATCGGATCAGTCGGCTTCGCTTTGAATTCGTAGTCCTTCCAATCCGCTAGCAGGTCCGCCACTTGGCTGTTCGTGCCCTGGAAGACCAGCTCGAAGCGCTCGCGGTCCACCGAGCCGAAGGCGCCGTAGGTGTTTACGAGGTGCAGGCGGTCAAAGGAGGTGTTCATGGCCTGCTCGGAGGAAATCAGGTTCTTCACCGGCCCGATGCTCAGCCACGCCACCACGCCCGCGTAGATCAGCGAGGTTACCCAATGGCTCGCCGGGGTCTTTGATGCACCTTCCGCAGACCGATCCGCGGCTTTCACGATGAATTTTGGCAGCACCCGACGCCAAAACGCATCATCAAAGCAGGCGAGCGCGGGAATGATCGTGAGCCAGTTCAGGAAGGACAGATTGCCGCTGAAGATGAGGATCACCATGAAGCTCGTCATCAGGAACCCGGCGATGTGCCGCGGCCAGCGACCAACGAAACCAAACCACGGCACGATCAACTCCACG
>JBEIGR010000689.1:0-2861 GCA_040381795.1 Verrucomicrobiaceae bacterium
ATGCTTGTTGCAGCGCCAGCCACCGCCATTTGCTGGAGCTTGCGGCGATTGAAGGAACGTCGGAGGTCCACATTGAGTTGAGTCCGCGAAGCCAGATAGACCAGAGCTGCGGGATCGGTCTCCAATCGCTGAAATAACAGCTCTCGCTCGGATTCCGGCAAGGCACCGTCGAGATAAAGGTCAACGAGTTGGCGTTCGGAGTCAGTCATGTGGTTGTCCTCTTGAGTTCGTTGTTCACGCAATCGGCCAGCAGATTGCGAATGCGAAACAGCATCACGCGCACAGCACCAGCCGAAGATTCGATGGCCTCTGCCACGCGCTCCATGGGCGCGTCATCCTCGTAGCGTAGCGCCAGAAGTTGCCGTGACTTTTCCGGCAGTTTATCGAGACAATGCTCCATCGCCTCGTGGAGTGCCGTGCGCTCTGGCTGCTGATGCACGAGCGCCTCGGCGAGCTGGTCCATCAGCGCTTCAGAGAACACCAGCCGCTCCCGTCCCTGTTTCCGATAGTGGTCGGCAATCCGCGACTTCGCGAGCCACAACGCCCACGCGATAAAGGGCCGCATCCCATCATATTCATCGAAGCGCCGTGCGACCGTGAGCGCCACCTGTTGCACCACATCCTCTGCATCATGCACATCGTTCACTGCCGCGAACACAAACGCCTGCACCGACGGCTCCGCTTCCAGCCAAAGCCGGGTCAGCCGCTCGCGCACATCTATTTCGTATTCGTGGTTCACATCCGTATGCCGTGCTGGACCGCAAAATGTTAACAGGAAAAATGAAGATTGTGAACCGCTGCTGCATCCACGGCTGCTGCCACGCTCACGAGCCAGGGCGGACGTAGCTCAAACCCATCGCTTCCCGGAGTTCCTGCAAGCGCCTCGGCGTCTTCTCGCGGATGCGTCTGGCCCAGTCGTGGGCGTCATGGTTGTCCGGCGCGGTTGGGCTGGTGGGTCATTCGCGGAGAGGCAGCAGATGCTTGGGCAGGTCAGCCACACGCTCGCAGCCGATCTGTTCCATGACCTGGCGAAGCTGCCGCTTGAGCATGATCAAGGTGTGATCACCTCCACGGGGTCCGAGAGCGCCCACGCCATACATGAAGCTGCGGCCCATGAAGACAAACCTTGCCCCTGAGGCAAGGGCGCAGGCAATGTCCGGTCCGCTTCGCACGCCGCTGTCGAGCATCAGCGTGGTGCGACTGCCAAACTCGCGCTGCAAGGCCGCGAGGGAGCGGATGGTGGAGTCCCCGGCGTCGAGCTGGCGGCCGCCGTGGTTGGAGACGATGAGCCCATCGGCACCGAGTTGGAGAGCCAGTTCCGCATCCTCGGGTGTGACGATGCCTTTGACGACCAGTTTACCCGGCCAGCGCTCGCGGATGGCTTTGATCTTGTCCGCGCTGAGGCGGCCGGAGAAGGTTTTGTTCATGAACAGACCCAGATGCTTCATGTTCAGTCCCTTCGGGATGTAGGGCTTCATGGTCTGGAACTGCGGTGCGCCCGCCGTGAGCTGCCCGAGGCACCAGGCCGGACGCATCATCATCTGGAGGATGTTGCGCAAGGACATGCGCGGCGGGATGGAAAGTCCGTTGCGGATTTCTGTGGGCCGGTAGGCAAAGGTGGGCGTGTCCGCGAGGATGACGAGCACCGGGAAGCCCGCCGCCCGCGCACGGTCGAGGAGCTTGT
This sequence comes from Verrucomicrobiaceae bacterium, assembly GCA_040381795.1. Classification (GTDB taxonomy): domain Bacteria; phylum Verrucomicrobiota; class Verrucomicrobiia; order Verrucomicrobiales; family Verrucomicrobiaceae; genus Prosthecobacter. Next base: position 1,685 of record JBEIGR010000689.1, read on the forward strand.
CCCGCAGCTCGGGCTCGGCTGGATGATAGAGCTGGAACCAGGCCTTGCCGCCCGTGATCTCGGCCACAGTCTCGATGCTGGCGGTAGCCACGGTGCTGAGGATGAAGGGCACCTGATGCTGGCGTGTTGCCTTGGCGAGAATCTCCGTGGCTCGTGGCCAGACGAGCCCCTGAAGGCCGATGGGGGCAACGCCAAACGGAGCCTCATAGGTTTGGCCAAAAATCTCGGTCCGCAAATCAGCGCCCGCGTAGTCGCGGAGATACCATGGGTGCAGGCGCACCTCGCGGATTTCCTCGGTGTTGCGGCGGAGATTCACCTCCGAGAAGCAACCACCCTCCAGATACTCAAAAGCAAAGCGCGGCACCCGTCGCCGCGCCCGCTCGCGCAGGTGCTCAATGGACGGATACTGGGAATGGAAGGCTGAGGAATCAGGCTCAGGGACGGATTTTTGGCTCATGGAAGCGGGTGGGCGGGACTGAGGACGCAACGGAGCGCAAACGCCAGCGGTCTGCAATGATCAGCGCGTGGTGAACTGATGAATGGTCGTGGTGCGATAAGTTTCACCGGGCCGGAGGATGGTCGTGGGGAACTCGGCGTGATGAACGGAATCGGGGTGATGCTGGGTCTCCAGGCAGAGGCCGTGGAAGCGGTCATAGCCCGCGCCGTTTTTGCCCTTGAGTGGCGTGGTGTAGGTGGCGGTGTAGAGTTGGATGCCAGGCTGGTCAGTGTGGATTTGCATCACGCGGCCACTCTTGGGCTCATAGACTTCGGCGGCGAGGGCGGGCTTGGTCTGCGGCTTGTCGGCGAGAACGAAGGCGTGGTCGTAGCCACCAATGGAGATTTGATCGAGGCGGCTGCCGATGACTTCGCTCTTGGTGAAATCCAACGCGGTAGCAGCGACGGGCAGCAGCTTTCCTGTGGGCAGCAAGTCGGCATCGGTTTCGAGATAGCGCTGCGACTGCAAGGTGAGCCGGTGGTCCAGCACGGTGCCGCTGCCAGCTCCGGCGAGATTGAAGTAAGTGTGGTTGGTGAGGTTGATGGGCGTGGCTTTGTCTGTCGTGGCCTCATACTCGATGACAAGCGCATCCTCCTCGGTGAGCACATACAAGACGCGGGTGTTGAGATTGCCGGGGAAGCCTTGGTCGCCGTCCTTGCTGAGGTAGGTCAGGCGCAAAGC
>JBEIGR010000690.1:0-2848 GCA_040381795.1 Verrucomicrobiaceae bacterium
CACGAAGGGCGCTTGGTCGCTATCGCGCAGCATCACATCCACGCGGCCATACACTTCGGTGCCGCAACTGCGGAAGGCAGCCAGCGCCGCATCCTGGATTTGCTTGGTGATGGCCTCACTGAAGGGCGCGGGGCAATGGTAGAGCGTCTTGCCCTTGCCGGTCATCCAGGGGTATTTGTTATTGATGTCGTAAAAGCCATCCATCGGCTCGATGTGGATCACGGGCAGCACTTGATCGCCCAAAACGCCGACGGTGAGCTCTTTGCCCGCCACATAATCTTCGATCAGCGTGTCCTTGCCGAACTTCTTCGCGTCCTCGATGGCCGCGCCGAACTCGCTTTGATGATGGCAGATATGCACGCCCACGCTGGAGCCTTCGCACGGTGGCTTCACCACGAGCGGAAAGCCGATCTCCAGCTCCGCGGTGCCATCCAGCGGATAAACCTGCGAGCGAGGCGTGGGCACCCCGGCGGCGAGGAAGCGTTCCTTGCTCAGCTTCTTATCGAAAGCGATGCGGCTCGTCTCCACACCAGCACCGGTGTAGCGGATGCCTTTGGCTTCCAGGATGGCCTGGATCTGCCCGTCCTCGCCGAAGGTGCCGTGGATCAAATTCATCGCGATGAAGACATCTGCAGGCACCTCGAAATCCGCCCCTGTGACATCCACCTCCACCACCTGCGCACCGAGCGAAGCGAGAGCTCCCACCACGCTTTCGGCGGTCTTGAGGGACACCGCGCGTTCCGAGCCGGGCCCGCCCTTCAGGACGGCGATTTTCTTGTCTTTGAGGTCAATCATGAGGTGGCTAGCCATGCCAAGCCGGTTCTCGCTTGGCAAGCCTTTCCTTCCAAAGCACCATCGCGGCCATGCTCCGGCTTTTTTTCCTACTACTGGGGGATGGGATTTGGCAGAAAAATTGAGGGCAGAAAAATTTCAGAACCAGAGGCTTTGGAAAATCTTTCTACCCCAAATCTCTCTACCCAACCGGCTTTCCCTTCACCTTTGTCTAACCTCATGCAAGGCCACCGCTTCGGCGGAAAAGAATTCGTTTCGTAAGCCCGGAAGCAGTTTCACAATAGCAGTCATGCTCCGGCTTTTTTTCCTGCTTTTTGCCCTCTCCGCCCACGCGGCTGATTTCGATCTCATCATCGAAAATGCCCAGATCGCCGATGGCACTGGCTCACCGCTGACGAAGGGGCGCATCGGCATCCAAGACGGTCGCATCGCCGCGCTCGGAGACTTCACCGGCACGGCGGCGGATACCCTGGATGCCAGCGGACTCGTGGCCGCGCCGGGCTTCGTGGATGTCCACACGCACTCGGAGGACATCTTTGGCAATCCGGTGGCGGAAAACTTCCTCCGCATGGGTGTGACGACCATCATCACTGGCAATTGCGGCAACTCCCGCACCGATGTGGCCGCCTTCTTCCGCGAGATCGAGGCGGCGAAGCCCGCGCTGAATATCGGCACGCTCATCGGCCACGGCAGCGTGCGCAAAGAAGGCATGGGCGGCAGCTTCATCCGTGCTCCCAATGCCGAGCAACTCGCGAAGATGAGCCAGATCGTCGATCAGGCGATGAAGGACGGCGCGGTGGGGCTGAGCACCGGCCTGATCTATGTGCCGGGCAGCTTTGCCAAGACGGATGAGATCATCGCGCTCGCCAAGGTCGTGTCGCAGCACGGTGGCATCTACGTCAGCCACATGCGTGCCGAGACGGTGAAGATCTTTGACGCCCTCAATGAACTCATCCGCATCGCCAAGGAAAGCGGCTGCCGCGCGGAGGTCTCCCACATCAAGCTCAGCGGCCCCACCGCCTGGGGAAAGGCCTCTGAAGTCCTCGCCGTGCTCGATCAAGCGCGGGCGGAAGGTTTGAAGATCACCCACGATCAATACGCCTACACCGCCAGCAGCACCGGCCTGCGCCAGACCATCCCCGATGCGGCGCTGGAAGGCACCCGCGAAGACTTCGTGAAGCGTCTCGCCGACCCCGCTGAGAAGGCAAAAATCCTCGACGGCATGGCGGAGATGCGAAAGCGCCAGGGACGCAAAGACTACGCCTACGCCGTCATCGCCCGCACGGCGATGAATCCTGAGTTGAACGGCAAAACCATCCCCGAGGCCGCGAAACTCCTGCGTGGCAAAGACACGCTCGAAGACCAGATCGAGACCATCCTCGATCTCGAAGCCCGTGGCGGCGCCAGCGCCATCTTCCACGGCATGAACGAGGAGGATTTGCAGGCCTTTTTGAAGCATCCGCTCACCATGATCGCCAGCGATGGCGGCCCGCGCCTCCTCGGCCAGGACGTGCCGCACCCTCGCAGCTATGGCAACAACGCCCGCGTGCTCGGCCGCTACGTCCGCGAGCTAAAACTGCTCACGCTCGAAGAAGCCATCCGCCGCATGACCAGCCTCCCCGCGGCCACGTTCCAGCTCGAAGACCGTGGCCAGCTCAAAACTGGCTTCATTGCCGACATCGTCCTCCTCGATCCCGCCAAGGTCACCGATCCCAGCACCTTCGCCGACCCTCACCACCACGCCGAAGGCATCCCTCACGTCCTCGTGAACGGTCGCCTCGTCCTCCGCGAGGCCAAGCTGACCGATGAACGCCCCGGCCAAGTCGTGCGTAAGAGCGTGAAGTGATCTCGCGGCACCTATCGACTCACGGGGAAGTCTGACGACTTCCTCGACGCGGTGTCTCCCGCTCGATTCGATCGGGTCGCCCTGACGAGATTGCGCCCGTCAGGGCTCCCACACCACCGGACATGCGGGACCGCATCCGGCGGTTGCATCGGGGCTGTTTTGCCTTGCCCGCAGTTCACTCGGCATGAGGATTCGTGCCTTCCGTATGGC
>JBEIGR010000691.1:0-2842 GCA_040381795.1 Verrucomicrobiaceae bacterium
ACCATGCCCATGCCCGTGCAGGACGCCGTGCTGCCGGAGTGGTTCCTCCGCTATGCCGAGACCCTTGCCGGCAACCGCCTCACCTCCACCGGCCGCATCGAGGAACTCGATCTCACCGAGCATGAGAAAGCCCTCGCCGAGGCCGAAAAGGCCGGGAAAGGCCAGGACGCCGCCTCGAACCTCCTCCGCTGGCTCACCGCCGATCCCTCCAAACGCCCGCTCAATCCGCAAGCCGATCAGCCATTGCCCGACTACCTCAAAAAACTCGAAGCCATCCCCGCCGCCGCCGAGGAACTGAAACGCTTCCAGTAGCCTCACGCATTCGCTCTTGCCAAAAACCCGCCATCCATCGCATAACCACGCCCACATGAAAAAGCTCCTCGTTATCTCCTTCCTCGCCGCATCGCTTTCCAGCAGCTTCGCCGAGCTCACCGCCTCTCACACCGCCGCCGTCGAAAAACTCCTCATCGTCATGGAGACGGAAAAAGTGCTCGCCAAATCCCTCGCCAGCGGACTTCAGGCCGGACTCGGCGTGAACGAAGATCAGATCAAGGCCCTGCCGAAAGAGCAGCAGGACAAATTCAAAGGTGCCATGGAGAAGGTCATGACCGCCGTCATGGCGGAGATGAGCTGGGAAAAGCTCAAGCCCGGCCTCATCGAGGCTTACGGCAAAAACTTCAGCGAGAAAGAAGCGCTCGAAGTCACTGCCATGATGGAATCGCCTGCGGGTAAGCTTTACGTCTCGAAACAAGCCGCCATGGCCGGAGACGTCGCCAAGATCACCCAGGAGCGCATGAAGGAGCTCACGCCGAAAATCATGCAGATCATGCAGTCTGAAATGCAGAAGTAGCATGCCGCCGATCACGGCGTAACCTCCCGCACCATGACCGCCCGCCTCCTCCCCGCCGCGCTCTCCTTATTGCTCCTCGCCGCCTTGCCCGCCGCCGCGCAGCAAGCTGAGGTCGTCTCCACGAAAAAGATCTGGGACAAAGCCGCCCACCAAGGCTTCACGGACCTCGTCCGCTTCCAGAACCTCTTTTACTGCAGCTTCCGCGAAGGTGAATCCGCCACCAAAGGCCCCGGCACCATCCGCCTCATGATCTCCGCCAGCGGAGATACCTGGGTGGACCACATCACCCTCAGCGAAAGCGGTGTGGACCTCCGTGATCCCAAATTGGTCGTCACGCCTGACAACAAACGCCTTTATCTGATCTGCGCCGGCGTCACCGCCGATGGCGGAAGGCAGTCCCGCTACTGCACCAGCCTCGATGGCAAGGTGTGGACGCCCTTCCAAAAGCTCCTCGCCAAAGGGGACACGCTCTGGCGTGTGACCATCAATCCGGCAGACAGCCGCTTCTACGGCGTCAGCTACAACATCCATCCGAACTCCGGCGGACCCGCGCCCGAAAAAGAATACTCGCTCAAAGGCTACGCCAGCACCGATGGCTCCGTGTGGCAGCTCGCCTCCATCCTGAATGTCCCCGGCCAGCCCACCGAGACCACCCTGCGCTTCCTCAAAGACGGCAGCGCCATGGCACTCGTGAATCGCGAAGGCGGAAACCGCCTCGGTGCCCTCGGCATTTCCAAAGCACCGTATCGTGATTGGACATGGACACCGCTCAAGCAACCCATCGGCGGCCCAAACTTCATCGAACTGCCTGATGGCCGCCTCATCGCCGGTTCGCGTGGCTTTGGGGCCACCCCCGGCCCGCACATGGTGCTCTACAAAATGTCCGCCGCAGGCATCGATCCCCTCATCGAGCTGCCCAGCAGCGGTGATTGCAGTCATCCCGGCCTCTGGTGGCATGATGGCATGCTCCACGTCATCTACTACTCCAGCCACGAGGACGCCAAAGCCGCCATCTACCACGCCAAAGTGCGCCTCAAGTAACGTGGCACGCCATGTGCGAAGCCATGTGTTTTACGTCTTGACCAACGCCGCTGCGCTCGTGCATCCTCGCCGCCGCTTCCGCCCTAGATGAATCTTCGTGAACAACTCCGCAATCTGCTACCTGATCTCCTTCCGGATGATCCGGCGGATGCCATCAAAGGCACGGAACTCATCCGCCTCGTCCGCCTGCGTTTGGGCGATGGTTACAGCGATGCCACGCTGCGCTATCACTTCTCAATCCTGAGCTACGATCCCACCTCGCCCATCGCAAAGGTCGATCAAGGCCAAGGCTACTATCAGCGGCAGAAGAAGCTCGGCGGCTCGAACGGCGTCATCCGCCAAACGTTCTTCGAGGATGCCAGCGAGGGCGATCAGGTCTGGTCACGCTACCTGCGCCTCGTGGCCATTTACGAGCGTCTTTGCCTCCTACGCGGCCACTATCCCTTCCTGCTAAACCGCACCAGCAGCGGTGCCCCCAGCATGGAGGGTGAATGGGATGTGCCTGATCTCGTCGTCGCCGAGTGGGATCTCGATCCCGCTGCGGAAGACGGTGCCCGCTTTGACGAAAGCATGCTCAATCTCCGCCGTCATCTCGGCGGTCCAGAGGTCGGCATCTCCGGCATCCGCCTCCAGCTCGGCGTCACGCTCGATACCTTCAGCGCGGATTTCTTCCAGGCCCTCAGCGCCACCCGCTGGACGCTGCAAAGCGAGCTCGTCATCGCCGAGCCGCTGCCCGATGAGGCCCTCGTCGATGCGCTGCGCAGTCTCGGCCATCAATTCGGCGTCGGCATCAGCACCCTTGGCATCCCACTCACCCAGCTCGATGCGCTGCCCTCCGCCAAGGACATCCGAGCGATGAGCTCCAATGAGTTCGAGTACGTCCACAACCGCCTCCACGTCCAGAAGATCACCATCGCCAGCCCACGTCATGCCATCGACTGGCATTCCCTC
>JBEIGR010000692.1:0-2837 GCA_040381795.1 Verrucomicrobiaceae bacterium
CTCCAATGCGCCTACACCGCAGCCAAGGCAGGCGTCGTCAATCTCACCCGGACCATGGCCATCGAACTCGGCTCGCAGGGCATCCTCACCAACTGCATCGCCCCAGGCTCCATCCTCAGTGAAGGCACCAAGCAGCTCTTCTACGGCGAGAACGGCCAATTTAACGACCGCGTGCAGGCCATGCTGTCCCACGTCCCCCTCGGGCGCCCCGGCCAGCCCGAGGAAATCGCCCACGCCGTCCTCTTCCTCGCCGCCCCCGAAAGCTCCTACCTCAACGGCGCCATCATCCCCGTCGATGGCGGCTGGCTCGCCGGCTACAGTCGCGATTTTTGAACCATCACCACACAAGCATCCGTGAAATGAAAATGCTGAACATGAAACCCGCCCTTACCGTTGCCTGCTGGCTCTGCTGCTCGCGCCGATGATCAGCCTAGCTACCGAGGCGCTTGCAGGAACTCCGGGCAGCGATGTGTTTGAGCGGCGTCTACCCTGGCTCGTGAGCGTGGCATCAGCCGGGAATTCATCGCCAGGACCAAAGGCGGTTTCATCTGCCAGACGATGGGCAACTTAGCGAACTACGGGACCGACACACGTCTGCAAGCCTCACTGAGGAGACGGCGTCCACTTCGCGTTCTTCCCGAATCGGGTCCGGTATTGGCGGGGCGTGAGGCCGACGCGCTTTTGAAACTGGCGACAGAATACCCTCTGATCGTAGAAGCCATTTTCCATGGCGATGAAGCCAAGCGAGTCATCCGTGCGCTGCAATTGCTGGCAGGCGCTGTCGATCCGAAGCTGGAGCAAGTATTGAATCGGTGAGGTCTGAAACAAGGCTCTGAATCGTCGCTGAAACTGGCTGGTGGAGAGATGCACCATGGCGGCGACGCTCTCGATGGTGATGCTCTCGTTGAAATGGCCGTTGAGATAATCCACAGCGGGCTTGAGATCCTCGTAGGGGCCGATGATCGCACCCGCGCTGCGGGCATCTCGCATGACTCCGGCGATGCCGATGACCTGCCCCGCTCTGTCATGCAGAGGGGCCTTGCTGCACAGGTAGCAGACCAGGACACCTTTGCTGTTGGGCACAAACCAAATCTTGTCCCTGACCACCTTGTTGTGAGTGGCGATCCAGCGGTCTTCTTCACGGTAGCCGTGGGCGAGAAATGGGGAGAAAAAGTCGGCGTCCGTGAATCCCAGAACTTCGGACTCATGGCGAAATCCGATGGCCTGCAGCAACGCTTGATTCATCCGCATGAACCGCCCTTCGGTGTCTTTCACGAAGAAATAGACATTCGGGAGCATATCAAACAATTGGCCCAAAGAGTCTTCGGGAATGAGACGCGACAAGAAGGCTTCCTGGAGTCTTTTTCCCTCTGCGTCACGAGCGGCTTGGGAGGATTTGTGGCGAATTTTCATGTGAGCCTTAAACGAACGTGATGCGCCGAAAATACAAAAAGTCGCGGGTATCTGCCAAGCAAAACGGCAGCGTCTTTGGCTACAATGATCCATCAAAAAACTTCGATCCATGATCCGCCCCAGTCTGCTTCCCATGAAACTGCACCATTCCCTCAAAGTCATTTCGCTCGTCATCACGACCGCCATCCTGCTCGCCCATCCAGGACTCTCTGCTGAACCCGTTGCCTTCAAACTTCAAGCCAACGACGTCATCGCGCTGACGGGTGGATCGAACATCGAGCGCACGCGTTTCAATGGGTTTCTTCAGACACATCTCTTCACAGCTCAGCCGGACGCGAAGATCAAGGTGCGCAACTTCGGCTGGGAGGGCGACACGGTGTTTGAACAGTGGCGCGATGGTGGCGCGGCGGGGAAACTCGACCCGAGCCAGAGCTGGCGGCAGCAGCGCGACTGGCGGCAGCAGCTTGCCGAGGTCGGAGCGACGGCGGTGATCGCGCAGTTTGGCCAGATGGAATCGCTCGCGGGCGTGGAGCGGCTGCCTGCGTTCATCGGGGCCTATGAGAAACTGATCGCGGAGTTCACGGAGGGGGGGCGCCGCGTGGTGCTGGTATCGCCGCTGCGGTTTGAAAAAAGCACGCAGCCGCTGACGCCCGACCTCACGCGGAACAACACTGCGGTGCAGGCTTATGTGGATGCGATTCGCGATCTCGCGGCGAAACTCGGTGTGACGTTCATCGATCTCACGAAACTCCCGCATGATGCGCAGCCGCTGACTGACAATGGCTATCAGCTCAATGAGCAGGGTCATCGCATCGTGGCAGCGCACATTGCAAAGTCGCTGGGCATCTCCACGAAGCCCGCGGCAGACACCGAAGGCGTGCGCAGTGCCGTCATCGAAATGGAGCGCCTGTGGTTTGACTACTGGCGGCCCATGAACTGGGCGTTCATCACCGGCGACCGGACGACTCAGCCCTTTGCCAGAGACTGGATGGACAACAAAAAGCACCTGTTCCCGGAGGAAATGAAGGACTTCGTGCCTCTCCTTCAGCAGGCGGACGAAAACATCTGGAAGGCACTCGCGGGCCGACCCGTGACGCCCATTGGCATCCACTCGTCCATCCCTGTCGAGCCACCGAGTGTGAAGCCGCAATTGCCGGAGGAGGAACTCGCTTCCTTGAACGTCCTCGATGGCTTCAAGGTGAATCTTTTCGCCTCCGAGGCCAATGGCGTGGTGAAGCCATCCCAGATGCGCTGGGATGAGCGCGGGCGCTTCTGGGTCGCCTGCACCGTGAGCTATCCGCAGATCAACACAGGCGAGAAGCCCCACGACTATGTGCTGGTATGCGAGGACACGGATGGCGATGGCCGCGCGGATAAGTTCACCAAGTTCGTCGAGGGCTTGTTCATGCCGACTGGCATCGAAC
>JBEIGR010000693.1:0-2811 GCA_040381795.1 Verrucomicrobiaceae bacterium
CACTTTGGAGTTGAGCGCCTGATCCCAGGTGATCTCCTGGCCGCTGTAGGTGGCCATGCGGCCGAGGACGGCGGTCATGGTGCTCTCAGCGCCGTAGTAGGCGTTGTTGATGGGCGTGTTGTTGAGGATGGCAGCCTGGAGGGTGTCGTGCTCGACCTGATACGGATTCGGATCGCCAACGGCGCCGCCACCGCCTTTTTTGCCCTTCTTGCCCTTTTCATCGGTACCACGACCTGCGCGGTATCTCCAGATGGTGTTGCCCTTATGATCGACAGCGTAGGTCTTGTTGTTGCTGTTATCCAAGTAGAGCTTGCCTTTGGTTCCGGTGAATTCTTCACGCACGTCTGGCTTGGTGTTGCTCTGGTGACGGCACTGGCTGTTGACGCGCACGCCGTTCGCATAGGTGAACTCCACGTAGTGGTGGTCATAAATTTGGCCCCACTTCTTGTCCACACGCTGCTGACGACCGCCCATGCCGGCGGCGCTTTCAGGATGGCCACCGATGAACCAGTTGGCGACGTCGATGTTGTGGATGTGCTGTTCGTTGATGTGGTCGCCGCAGAGCCAGGTGAAGTGATACCAGTTGTTGAGCTGATACTGGAGGTCGTTCATCTCAGGCTTGCGGTCGCGGAACCAGATGCCGCCGCCGTTCCAATAAACCTGGCCGGAGACGATGTCGCCGATGATGCCCTGCTCCTTGACCTGCTTCAATGCGTCGATGTAGCAGTTCTGATAGCGGCGCTGGAGGCCGACGACGACCTTGAGCTTCTTCTCGTCGGCCACTTTGGCCATTTCGAGCACCTTGCGCACGCCGGGGCTGTCCACAGCGACGGGTTTTTCCATGAACACGTTTTTGCCAGCATTGATGGCGGCTTCGAAGTGATACGGGCGGAAGCCGGGAGGCGTGGTCAGAATCACGAGGTCGCAGGAGTCGATGACCTTCTTGTAGCCTTCGACGCCGTCGTAGATGCGGTCTTCCACTTGCACACGCTCGGCGTGTTTATTGCGGATGTTGGAGAGGGAGCCTTCGGCTTTCTCTTTGAAGGCATCACACACGGCGTGGAGCACGAAATTCGCATTCGGCGTGGTGAGCGCCTGGTCCGCAGCGCCCGAGCCACGGCCGCCGGAGCCGATGAGGCCGATTTTGACACGGTCGCTACCGGCGACATTGGCCGACTGAGCGACGGTGAGGCCCGTGCTAGCGACGGTGGCTGCCGTAGCGCCTGCCGTTTTGGTGATGAAATCGCGGCGCGAGGTGGCTGCGGATGGGGTGGGTGGGTTCATGAGGTTGGGTATGTGTTTGAGGGTGAATTTTCAGAGTTGTTTCAGGAGACGGTCGTACTCGGCGTGGGTGCCAACGAAAAACCAATACATGGCTCCATCTTTCATGTATCCGACGACACGGTGATCAATTCCGCAGCGGGCGGACCAGAATGGCTTGTGGGACCAGAGTTTCTTGAAGCTGAGACTGTTGTGAAAGGGGTCCTGCCGCCAGAGGTAGTAGTTCTTTCGCACCAGTCGCCGGACTTCGAGAGGGATGGCCTCAAACTGCTTCCGGAAGCTGGCGAGAATGAGGGAGCGCATCCGGGGCAGTTCGGGTGAATTCTACCGCGCGGAGGCGGGATCGGCTGCGAAGAGCTTTTCGATGGGCTCGAAGGCTCCGCCGTCGATCTCGGCTAGGATCATGGCTTCCAGCTTGTCCGCTTTGTCAGCGTTTTGAGCCAACATCTCCTCCCAACGCTGCTCCTGGAACTCCATCCGGTCGAAAATCTGCTGCCCTACCTTGTCCTGTTCGGATTCGGACAAGGTTTCGGCAGCAGCGAAGGCTTTCTGGAGCAGCGCGGTCATGAACGGATTTTACTTCGTCATTCGGTTTTCGTCATTCGTCATTTTGGTCACGCCAGCGCCTTCTGGATGACCTGGATGCCCTCCTCATACACCTGCTCGGTGCTGGGGAAGAAGTCACGCCAGACGCGGGTGGCGGCGGCGAGGTCTGGCAGGGCGCTACCGAAGGCCTCGATGGTCATCCAGCCGTCGTAGCCGATCTTTTTGAGGTGCTGGATCTGCTCGGTGATGTTGATGTGGCCGCGACCGGGCGTGCCGCGGTCGTTTTCGGAGATGTGTACGTGGTTGAGCTTTCCGGAGGCAAAGACGGTGTCGATGGCGGCGAAGGGGCACTTCTCTTCGATGTTCGCGTGGAAGGTGTCGTACATCGTGCCGAAGTTCGGGTGATCCACGCGCTTCACGTAGCTGGCGGCCTGCTCCATCGTGTTGAGGAGGTGGCTCTCGAAGCGATTCAGCGCCTCAATGGCGCACTTCACGCCCGCAGCCTGGGCGACCGGCGCAATGGCGCGATGCACTTCGGCGGCGTGGTTGAGTTCGGCTTCCGTGGGGAAGGCACCGGTGAACTGGCCCAGCACCTGGTAGTAGGGGCCGCAAAGTGTCTGCACACCGGCATTGTGAGCGCATTCGAGTACGCGCTTGAGGTGGTCGATGGCGCCCTGTCGGTTCGCAGCGACGGGGGAGATGGCATTGTGCGCTTCATCGGGCAAAACGGTGACGGCCGTGCATTCGAGGCCGTTGTCTTTCAAAACTTTGCCGATGCCGGCAAAGTGAGCGGGATTGCTCACATCGAAAATCGGCAGCTCGACGCCATCGTAGCCGGCCTTCTTGAGTTTTTCGATGACGGGGTAATTGGCCTCGGTGACGTGGCCCGTGTAGAGAAGGAGGTTGAATCCGATTTTCATGCGAGTGGGGCCGCCAAGCTAGGGACTCGTGGCGGAATTGGCAAGGAGAGAAGCATGCCCGGAG
>JBEIGR010000694.1:0-2811 GCA_040381795.1 Verrucomicrobiaceae bacterium
CTGCCGGTGGGGCGGCAAAACCGGTCTTCGGGCGGCGTAGAAGGTTCATGCTACCTCGAATCCTTCTTTCCGCCCTTCTTTGCGCCTCAACCCTTCTTGCCGCACCTCCGGGGGCCACGCCGTTGTCACCTCCGGCACCGCCGAAGTCGCTCGCGCCGCATGTCCCGGCGAATTGGAAGGTCGGCGCGGCCACGCTGAAGGTCACGCCGCAAAAGATGCTGTGGATGGCTGGCTATGCGGCGAGGAAAAAACCGGCCGAGGGGAAAGTACAAGAGCTTTTTGCCAAGGCGTTGGCCCTCCAGGATGAGCAGGGGAACAAGCTCGTTTTCGTCACGCTGGACCTCATCGGCGTGCCCCAACTCATGCGCCGGGCCGTGGCGGCGGAAGCGGAAAAGCAGTTTAAGCTCCCGCAGGCCAATCTGGTCATGAACGCCTCGCACACGCACAGCGGGCCGTCCCTGCGCACGACGCCGCTGACGGAAAAGGATGACCAGCGTGCTCGCGATGCCTGGGACTACACGCAGAAGCTGCAAAGCGACCTCGTCGCCCTCATCGGCAAAGCTTTGACGGACATGCAACCGGCCCGCCTCACCTGGAACAAGGCCCGCTGCGGCTTCGCGATGAACCGTCGCCGCGACTACACGCTGCCGCCGGATCATCCGAACGCCAACAAGGCTCCGAATCCGAACGGCCCTGTCGATCATGAGGTGCCTGCGCTGCGTGTCGAAGCTCCGGACGGCACGTTGAAGGCCACGCTCTTCGGCTACGCCTGCCACAACACCTCCCTCGGCTTTTACAACTGGTGCGGCGACTACGCGGGCTTTGCGCAAGAATACCTTCAGGAACATCGTCCGGGCTTCACCGCCTTGTTTTTGATGGGCTGCGGCGGCGATCAGAATCCCTATCCACGCCGCAGCGATGTCGTGCCGGGCGTCACCGATCTCGAACTCTCCATGCAGCATGGCCGCTCGCTCTCGAATGCCGTCGAAATGGCTCTCAGCGTGAATCCGCGTGCCGTCGCCGGGCCGATCCGCGCCGCGTATGAGGAGATCAAGCTCAGCTACGCGAACAAGAAACGCGAAGACCACGACTACCCCGTTCAGGTCATCAAGATCGGCAAAGACCTCACCTTCATCACGCTCGGCAGCGAGGTGGTGGTCGATTACTCGCTGCGCTTCAAACGCGAGTTCGCGGGCGAGGCAGGGGTGTGGGTGGCCGGTTACTCCAACGACTACAGCGGCTACATGCCGAGCCTCCGCGTGCTCAAAGAAGGCGGTTACGAAGCCGCCGCCGGATGGGCCGAGGATGTCGAGGACCGCATCGCGAAGAAGGTGCATGAGATGCACAAGAAGCTGTAGGCGCATTCGCCAGAATGCGGGAACCCCTCGTTCTGGCGAACGAGCCTACTCCGGCTTCACCAAGCTCGTGCGGCCTTGCGCCGTGACCTCATACCAGCCGGGGAAACCACGCCACGAGACTTGGCCCTTCGCATCGGTTTTCAAAGTGACCTCCGTGTGCCACTTGCGCCCGATCCATTCTTCCAAAACCTCGCCGCGAGGGCGAATGGACCAGTCTTTGGACCATGATGCGGCTTCCGGCTTCCAGTGCGAGCCTTCCCAGAAACCCCACAGCAGAAAACTCGTGTAAGCCGGATGGCTGAAGACGGCGATGAGCACATCCCGCGTGTAGTCGGCGGCCAGTTCCTCGTCCTCGGTGGTCACGATGTCGTATTCGGTGATGCATTGATGTGGCACGATCTTCGCAAATCGATCTGTCACAGCCAGCAGATGCTCGGGTGAAGGCAAGTAGCTCTCGTGAAAGTGCGCCTGATTGCCGAGGCCAGCCACGCTGAAACCATCGGCGTTTAGCTTTTCGATGTAGGTGAAGGTGTCATCGCACTGCGGGCCGGGACGGAAGACCTGATCTTCATTGATGAAGAAGGGCAGCTTCGTGAGCGAGCGGGCCAGCGTGAAGACTTCGCGGTCGAGGGTTTCGAGGCCGGGACGCTTGTTCAGCATCTCAGCACCACCCCAGGCGATGGGATGATTGATCACATCCCACTCGATGACGCGATCCTTCACAAAGGCCATGCGCTCCTTCACGCTGTCGAGCGTGCGCCGGCGGATCTCGGCGTTGTCTTTGATGTCGTGCAGATTGAAGGGCGTGGCCACCTGCATGAGGTAATGACCGCGCACGTCAATGTGCCGCTCGGCGAGCCATTTGAAGGCGGTGTCGATCTCCGCATTGCGTTTGGCTTTTCTGCCTTCATCGAAATCAGGAGCCCAGTTGCCGTCTTTGAGGTCGTTTTCGAAAACGACGATGCTGAAGAGCTTTTCCACGATTTCACGGTAGCGGCGGTCATCCTCGCTTTCGCTGCTGATACGCTTCGCCACCACGGCGGAGCCGAAACCAAAGGCGTGACGCTTCAGCGAGAGTTTGACCTCCGTTTCCGCCAGCGGCTGGCCGTCGTCGCCCTTCACGATCATCGACAAATCCTGCTTCCGATGCTGCTCGATGCGTTCCAGCGCCGCTTTGCGCCACGGAGCATCTGGTTCGCGGCCCGCGTAAGTGCGCTTGATGAGTTTCGCCTTCGGAAACAAGGCCACATCCATCGTCGCGGGATACTTCAGCACGCGGATGCTCTCCACCTCGATGCTTTGCTCCTTGTGCCCGCACAGTAGCACCACCGCTGCTTTATCCGCAGGCACCGCATCCTCCGCCACAAACACCACGGGTTGCTCCGTCCATTCGCGATGAATGCCCACGCCAATCGTCGGCCCGAATGAAGTGTAAGGCGCACCTCTGAGTTGA
>JBEIGR010000695.1:0-2807 GCA_040381795.1 Verrucomicrobiaceae bacterium
CGTAGTTCCTGCTTCTTCGCGGCATGCTGCGGGTCCTTGGCGAGGTTTTTGAGGCATTGCGGATCGTTCACGATGTCGAAGAGTTCCTCTTCGGGACGGTAATTGAAGGCGAGATCGTAGAAGAGGTCTTTGTGATCGACGATCCAGGTCTTCGTGGGGCCGTCGTCGCAGTTGCCGTAGCCGGTTTCGGGGTTGCAGGCGGGCCAGCGCTCGGGGTGGTAGTTGTGGCTGTAAAAGAACTCCGGAGTGCGGATGGCCCGCACAGGATAGCCCCAATCGTTCGGGCGGCCGATGTCGTGTCGCTCTTTGCCCGCGAGCATGATTTTGCGATCTTCGATGAAGCCGCTCTTCTCGCTGCGCAGGATGTTCACGAGGCTTTTGCCGGTCATCTGCTCATGCACGGGCACGCCGGCGAGTTCGAGGTAGGTCGGCGCGAGGTCGCGCACATTGATGAAATCTTCCACGACACGGCCAGGCTGAATGCCTTTGCCCCAGCGCATGGCCAAGGGCAGGTGGTAGCCGTCTTCGTAGATCTGGCCTTTCACGCGAGGAAAGGGCATGCCGTGATCGGAGGTGATCACGATGAGCGTGTCATCCATCTGTCCGCTCTTTTGCAGCACCTCGAGCACGCGACCGATCTGCGCATCGGCCCACTCGACCTCGATGGCGTAGTCGGCGAGATCGCCACGGATGACTTCATTGTCCGGGAAGTAGCCGGGCACCTGCACGTCGTTCAATTTCTTGCCCAAGCGCACGCCGCTGCCTGCCTCGTAGGCGCGGTGCGGCTCCTTGAAGCCCACCCAGAAGCAGAACGGCTGCCCGCTCTTCTGCGTGGCGAGGAAGTCGGTGAAATTCGCCGCGTAATCGCTCGGCGTGATGCCTTTGGCGGGCACGTCGATCTTGTGTCCATCGAACGACGGCCCCGCCGGATTCCGCGTGCGGCCTTCCAGTTCGAACTTGCCCGGCCCCCAACCCTTGCCGGTCAAACCGACGACGTAGCCGCTCTTCTCCAGCAGATCGGGATACACCGCGAACTTCGGCGGGAAGATGCCGCCATGGCACACCGCCTCCTCAAGCTGCCAAGAATTGCGCCCCGTGAGGATCGTCGCACGGCACGGACTGCACTTCGGGTTCGAGGTGAAGGCGCTCTTAAACAACACGCCCTCACGAGCCACGCGGTCGAAGTTCGGTGTCTTTACCCAATCGCAACCATAGGCACCTGCATGCTGCCAGCCCCAGTCGTCGAAGATGATGAAGAGGATGTTCGGACGCGGTGCCTTCTCGGCGGCGAAAGCTGGAGCAAGGGAGAGCAAAGCAGCGAGCAGCAGGATGAGGCGGGATTTCATGCCCCGCGAGAACGCGTGCGCTTCGCGGGCTTTTCAGGCGTCTTGGGCTTCGCGGCCTTTTTGGCGGCTTTCTTGACCTTGGTGACCTTTTTGACCTCACGGACGGGTTCTTCGATTTCGCCGATCTCGATGCCGAAAATAGCGCTGAGATCAGCTCCGGCCAGTTCACCGGCATTTTCGGCCATGCCGGACACGGCGGCGTCTTTGGCCTTCGCGAGGAGATCCGCGCCATCGACGCCGCGCAGCTTAAACAGCAACTCCGGCTGGCCGTCGAGCAGCACGCCGACGGCGTAGAGCACGGCGGAGACATGCTTGCACATGTCCGCGTGGTCCGGGCAGGAGCAGACGAAGCGGATTTCCTTCGGCTTGGGGAACAGGCCGTCCTCCGCATCACTCAGCACACTCATCACCCCATCGCCGAGCTTTCCCGCCATGAGATCGAGCATCGAGCCGACCTGCCCCTCGCACTTTTCGACGATCTCCTGCCATTTGGAAGGCTTCAGCGGCTGGATGAAAACCTTCGTATCATACAGTTCCGAGCCTGCCACCACGGCTGTGACCTTCTCCGATTCGATGACGAGGTTGTACACGTTTCCTTGGCGGAAGTAGCTGCGACCTCGCGGCAGGCGGGATTCATACTCCTGGTAGGTTTCGAGGTTCCGGCACCATGCCTGGCCCCAAAAAGTGGTGCAGAGCTTCCGCCCCGTTGTTTGCGGCAGCAGCGCATCAAAGCGCTCGCCCTTCTTCTTCCGCTTCGCGATCTCGCGCTGCACTCGTGCTTTGGCTTCCGCCACATCTTGATAGGACCACCACATGCAGCGCATTCGAGCATGGAGATGCAGGTTTTCCAGTTCGCTTCTCCATTTTTCATCATCGTGGTCCTCCGAGATGAGCTAAGGCTCTGTCATGTCACTGCTCGAACGCCTTTTCTCCATTCCCAGCATCCGCAAAACCATCTGGCGGATGTGGTATCCCTTTCTCACGCGACGGCTGCGGAGCGAGGAGGTGCTGTTTTTGAACTACGCCTTCGAAACGGATCCACCGGCCGCTTTGAAGCTCGATGAGGCCGATGAAGTGAATCGCGGCTGCATCCAGCTTTATCATCATGTGGCCTCGCAGGTGGATTTGAAGGGCAAAACGGTGCTGGAGGTGAGCTGCGGCCATGGAGGTGGCGCTTCTTGGATCATGCGAACGATGCAGCCAGCGGCCTACACCGGTCTCGACCTGAATCCTGCGGGCATCGGCTTTTGCCAGCGGCGTCACGCTTTGCGCGGCCTCACCTTCACTCAAGGCGATGCGCAGCGGCTGCCCTTCGGTGATGCGTCACTCGATGCGGTCATCAATGTGGAGGCCTCTCACTGCTACCCGGATTTCCCCGGCTTCTTGGCGGAGGTGGCTCGGGTGCTGCGGCCGGGCGGGCACTTTCTGTATGCGGATTTTCGCTTTGAACCCGACTTCCAA
>JBEIGR010000696.1:0-2800 GCA_040381795.1 Verrucomicrobiaceae bacterium
CGGCATCCTGCTCTACGGCGTCTATCCTTCGCGTGAGGTGCAGCAAACCATCGATGTGAAACCCGCGCTGAGCTGGAAATCCGAAATCGTGTATTTCAAAGTCGTGCAGCCCGGCAACGCCATCAGCTACGGCGGCACCTGGAAGGCCGATCATCCCGTGCGCGTCGTCACTGTGCCCGTCGGCTATGGCGACGGCTATTTTCGAGCGCTGTCGAATCGCGGTCAGGTCGTCATTCGCAGCCAGCGGCACCCGATCGTCGGCCGCGTGTGCATGGACCAGTTCATGGTGAATCTCGAATGGGGCACCGCCTACAATGGAGACCCCGTCACGCTCATCGGCGACGGCATTTCCGCCCAAGACGTGGCCGACTGGGCCGGCACCATCCCGTATGAGGTGCTCACCAACATCCACGCACGCGTGCCGCGTGTTTACGTTTAAAGCCTTGCTTTTATCAGCAGGCAGCCGCACGTCACAAGGTGACCCTTATCATCTTCGACCTTGAAACCACTGGGTTACGACCTTGCCTCCATCAAATCATCCAGATCGCGGCGGTAAAAGTGAAAAACGGCGAATGGGACAAGGGGGAGCTTTTTGACAGTTATGTGCGCCCCGAACATTGCATCCCGTCCTTCATCACCAAGCTCACGGGCATCACTCAGGCCGAAGTGGCGGATGCGCCCTTGCCTCGCGATGTGCTGACGCGTTTTTCGGAGTTTGTGGGCACCAATGCGACGCTCATCGCCCACAACGGGCTGCGTTTTGACATGCGTTTCATCGCGGAGAACTGCAAACGGCTCGGCATGCCCGTCCGCGAAACGAACGCGCTCGACTCCAGGGACTTCTCGCGAAAGATCTGGGGCGGACGTGGTGGCCACGGCCTTGATGCAGTGCTGGCACGGCTGGGACTTTCCAGCGAAGGCGTGAAACGCCACGATGCTCGTGGCGATGTGCAGTTGCTTGCCCGTGCGGTGCGGCAGATGTGGGAACGACTCACGCCCAACATGCATGACTGCCCGGTAGATTCTTCCATCGGCGTGATCCCTGCCTTGGCCTACGCCGCACACGGAGTGTGCGGGCCCCTTTAAACTGCCCGCTCCAGCTTCTCATCGATGCGGGCGACGAGGGTGTCGAGGAGTTCGCTGTTGCCGAAGCGCTCCACCACGCCGGCGAGGAAGCCTTCGATGATGAGCTTGCGGCTTTCGCTGTCGCTGATGCCGCGGGCTTTGAGGTAGAAGAGTTCTTCGTCGCTGATGGGGCCGCTGGTGGCTCCGTGGCTGCATTTGACCTGGTCGGCGTTGATTTCGAGGCCGGGGAGGCTGGTGGCTTCGGCTTCGTTGCTGTTGAGCAGGTTCCGGCAGGTCTGGTAGGCGTCGGTGTAGTGCGCGCCTTCATCGACGATGATGAGGCCGCTGAAAATGCTGCGGGACTGGCCGTAGAGGGCGTTTTTGTAGAGCAGGTCGCTGGTGGCGTGCGGGGCTTTGTGACGCTGAAGCGTGCGCTGATCGACGATTTGCTCGCCGATGGGCAAACTGACGCTGAGCATGTCGCTGCGGGCACCTTGGCCGACGAGATCGCTGACGCTCTCGCTGCGGCTGAACGCGGCACCGAGCTGCACCTGGAAGCTTTTCACGCTCGCATCGCGTCCGGCGGTGATGCTGGAAAGATGCAGCGCCTGGGCGTCATCGGCCAGCTCCTGGCAGGCGGCGTAGGTGATCTTGCTGCCGCTGCCGCCGACGAGATCGGCGATGGCGATGCTGAGGCCGCCTTCACCTTCGAGACTCCGGTAATGATCGACGACGCTGACTTCGGCGTGGTCGCCCGTGACGACGAGCGTGTGCGGAAAGATGGCCGCGTGGTCGCCGACGACCCAGTGGAAGATTTCGACCGGCTTTTCGATGACGACATTCTTCGGCACGATGATGACGGTGCCCGCTTTGACATGCGCGAGATGCAGCGCGGCGAATTTATTCGAGCCCAGAGCTTGTTCGCCCTTCATGAAATGCTGCTGCAGGGCGGCTTCGTGCGATTTCAGGGCTTCCTCGAAGCTCACGCACACGACACCGGCCGGAAGCCCGCTGGTGTCGGACTCGACGAGCGTGTCGTTCACGAAGACAAACCGTGCCGCGCGTTCCTTGAGGCCCTCGGTGGCTGCGAGCGCGGCTTTGGACTGCTCGGCGGTCGGTGTTTTGGCCGGAGCATGGTCAGCGAGTTCGATCTTCTTCGCGTTCGAGTAGCGCCAGTTTTCGTCTTTGAGGCCCGGAAGCGGGAGAGACTGGAATTCGGTCCATGCGGCGTTGGAGCGCGTGGTGAACCAAGCTGGCGTAGAGGTGCTGCGAGCGGGTGCGATGGAGAGGAGGCCGGTGGAGGTGTCGGAGGGCATGTGAAAAATGACGAATGGCGAATTCAGAAGGACGAATGAATGACGAAGTCCGAAGGGCGGAATGAGCTGGTGCGGAGGACGAAGGCGCGAGAGCGTCGTGGAGTGCGGTGACAGAGATGCGAGGGCTAAGTCTCGCATCGGCGGCACCGCTGTCGGGGGCGAAAAAGGCTAATGACTGTCAGGAGACGTGCGACAGCGGCGTCGCGCCAAGGCTTGCCGCACGCACTCCACGACGCTGGCGCGTGACTAGACTGCCCACTGGCGAAATGCATCTGTTCGACATTCGTCATTCTGGTTTCGTCATTCCGCGCCTGCGGCTAGCCAACGCTGCCTTCCATTTCGAGGTCGATGAGGCGTTTGAGCTCCACGCTGTATTCCATCGGGAATTCCTTCACGAGGTCGTTGATGAAGCCGTTGAC
>JBEIGR010000697.1:0-2772 GCA_040381795.1 Verrucomicrobiaceae bacterium
CGACCTGAGTCGCGACCCCGCCGAACTGAACGACCTCGCCACCGAGTTCCCTGAAAAGGTCAAGGAACTCAGCGCAGCCTTCTTCGCCTGGCAGAAACAGATGCCCAAGCCCGTGCCGCCGCCCGCCGCGACCAAAACCGAGGCCAAGCAGAAATAGACCAAGCCATGAAACCCATTCTCACCGTTGCCCGCATCTTATTGGAATCAGTTTGGCAGGCTGTCTCGCTTCGCTTGGCTCTCACCGCCCTGCTGTTCGCACCGATAGCTGCGCTGCACGCTGCCGAGCCGCCAGCAACATCCTGCAATCCGCTGTCGATCCCCAATTACCCCGTCGGACATCACGCCCGCAATGTGACCAATGGCGAACCCGATTCCCGCGAAAGCTGGCTTCTCGGATATCGCGAGCAGTTCCGTGAGCAGGCCGACCCGACAGCGATCTGGCATGAGGGAAAATGGCATCTCTAGTCCTCCGGGGGCATGGCCTGGGTTAGTGCCGACAATGGCGCGACGTGGCAGCATCATCCCCTCAACCTTCAGGACTTGGGTTACTCGCGCCCGACGATCGTGCGCCATCGGGGCCGGTTTCTGCTCGGCAACAACTCCGCCACACTCTACGCCTCCGCGTCACCTCTGGGACCGTTCGAGAAGATCGGCGACCTGAAGCTCAAGCCCAGTGGCGAAGTGCCGCCGATTATGGGCAAGATGCTCTTCTCGGATGATGACGGACGGCTTTACCTCTACTTTGGCGTTTCGGCAACGGCTGGCACTTGGGGTGTGGAACTCGACGCGGCCGACCCGACGAAGCCTCTCGCTCCGCCAGTGCGTTTGATTGCCTTCAATCCAAAAGAACGCTCTTGGGAGGCCCATGGTGAATGGAACCAAAATCCGAACAAAAGCTGGTTGGAGACAGCGTGGATGCTGAAGCGTAACGGCCGATACTACCTGACTTACTCCGCCGCTGGCACCCAACACCGCACCTATGCGATGGGCTGCTTCGTCGGCTCATCACCGCTGGGTTCATTTGAGCCACAGAAACGCAATCCCATCCTCCGCACCACCGAAGGACTGCTCACCGGCACGGCCTGTGGCTGCATCGTGGCAGGGCCGGAAAATGAGCTCTGGGCCATCTACACGATCCGCGCAGGTGTGGTTCACAGCTTCGAGCGCCGCATCGGGATGGATCGCGCGGAGATTGACGCCAATGGCGAACTCGTCGTTCACGGCGCGACTTCGCTCCCGCAGTGGTTACCGGGGAAAACGCTCCCGGATGCGAAATCCGCCGATAGCGGCTGGCTCCCGATCAACGGCCTCACGCACACGCTCGGCTCCACCTCTGCCCCGAACTTGCCAGGCCGCCTCGCCGTGGACAACGAGATGCGCACCTGGTGGCAGCCCGCCGAAAGCGACAAGCAGCCAACGCTATCGAGCACTTTCGGCGCACCCGCCACCATCCACGCCGTTCGCCTAATCTGGCGGGACATCGGCCTCGACACGAAAAACGGCGTCCTTCCTGGCCCCTTCCGCTACCGAGTGGAACTCGAAACCGCCAAAGACCAATGGACCACGATCCTCGACCGCAGCGACAGCACCGAAGACCTGCTCATCGACTACCGCGAATGCAAGCCCACCAGCGGCACCCGCGCCCGGCTGGTGATCCTTGGCTCACCAAAAGGCATCACCCCCGGCGTCGCCGAGTTCACCGTCTTTGGCAAAACCGTCGTCACCAAATAGCCCGCACATGAAAGCCATTCTCATCCTCCTTACCTATCTCTTGCTCGCGCCGCTGGCCGCGCTGCACGCTGCTGATGCGCCGAAGCTCGAACCCATCCTCAGCAAGCGCGGCGGCGTGATCTTCAGCGACAGTTTCGATGGCCCGATGAAGCCGGAATGGCAGCCATTGATGAAGACCCGTTTTGCCATCGCCGACGGGACTCTCAACGGCCAGCCCGCCACGGTGGAAGACCAGGCCAAGGCCCGCGACAAAAAACACGACGGCAAAAGCCCTGCTATCCAGCTCAATGTGCTGACGACCGATTGCATCGTGCATTATGCCTTCAAGATCAGCGACAAGATCACCGCGCAGCATCTGGTTTTCAACGACGGCACCTCCATCACCGGCACGGGCCACATCAGCAGCTTACAACTGCACTTTCGCACCGGAGCCTCACTCTCAAAAAAGAAGAACACCAAGAAGCAGGGCGATGCCGATGAAGTGCTCGCCAGCGACGAATGGAAGCCCAAGCCCGGCCAGTGGTATCACGTCCTACAGGAGATGCGCGGCGACGAAGTGGTCGTGCAGATCGAAGGCGGCCCCACGCTCATCGCGAAGCACCCCAGATTCGCCACCGCGAAGACCTGGCTCAGTCTCACCACCTGGGGCGGCGGCACCGTGAGCTACGACGACGTTCAGATCTGGAAAGCCGAGCCCAACCCACAATGGGAGACCACCCGCGCGAAGCTGATGCCCTTATCCACGAAGTGAATATGAAACCCACTCTCCTAAAACTCCTCACCGCCGTGCTGTTCGCGCCGCTGGGGTTCGTTCACGCCGCCGACGATAAGCCTGACCTCTCGCGCTGGAAGGATGACTTCTCAGATTCCGTCGCGTTTGCGAAGAACTGGTCGAGCTATGGATTCCTCGCGGCTGGAATTGATGCGAAGAATCCGCTCGGGAAACCGGTTGGCGCGAACGAATCGCGACCGGAGTGGTGGCAGATCGTTGACGGTAGTTTGCGCGGGCAGAACTTTCCGGAGGAGAAGCATGGCTCGGGC
>JBEIGR010000698.1:0-2766 GCA_040381795.1 Verrucomicrobiaceae bacterium
ATCCCGAAGCCGCAGCGTGCGAAAGTGCGCTGCGGCTTTTTTGTGCCTTCGCGGCCTCAGATGAGCTTCAAAGCCTCATCGACGCCCGCACCATCATGCACCATCGCCATCAGCGCCCGTGTGATGCCCTTCGGATTTGGGTGCTGGATCACATTCCGGCCATACACAATGCCCGCCGCACCTTGCTGGAGCAGTCCCTGCGTGCGTTCGAGGATCTCGCGATCACTCACGCGGCCACCGCCACGCACCAGCACTGGGATGCCGGAGGCTGCTTCGATGATTTTGTGATAGCGGCTTACATCGTCCGTCGGGTCCGCCTTGATGATGTCCGCACCGAGTTCCACCGCCTGGCGCACGAGGTAGGTGATGGCGGTCTCATCGCCGTTCACCATGTAGCCACCGGCTTTCTCATTCGGCTGAAACACCAGCGGCTCCACCATCATCGGCATGCCGTAGTAATCGGCCTGCGGCTTGAGCTTGAGGATGTTTTCCACGCACTCCGCATGCACTTCGGGGGCGCCTGGACTTTGGAAAAGATTCACGCACACGCATGAGGCATCGTAGCGCACCGCCTGCAGTATGCAGTCCTCGATCATGAGGCTGAAGCGGCGGTTCTCTGGCAGCGTCTTGCCGTAGATGTTCGCCACGTCCGTGCGTAGCACGAGGCTTGGCTTGTGGCGTCCAGGGATCTCCTGCAAATGCCGCGCCATGCCCAGCGTGAGCTGGATGGCATCCGGGGCTGCGTCCACGAGCGTCTGCACCACCGTGCGCATGTCCTCGATGCCTTGGAGAAAGCCCGGCTGGTTAAAGAAGCCATGATCCACCGCCACATCGAAGCAGCGGCTGGACTTGGCATTGAAGAGACGTTTCAGGCGGAAGGATTTCATGGTGGAGAGAGGGCCTCTATAAGCGGCCTCACGACGCGTCAACTTTCACAGCGCCTTGCGAAGTATCCCCACCAGCTCCGCATGACCAAGCACCACCGGATTCGCTTTCATGCTGCTCGCCGCCGCGGCCTTGCGGGCGATTTCGTCCAGATCGCCATCGCCGATGCCCCAGGCACTCAGCTTTGGAATGCCAAGGCGTTCAGTCATGCCTCGCAGCCAGTCGATGGCATCGCCGCCGAGAAGTTCATCCACGCGATCAAACTTCTCGCGATTCAATACCCGCTTCGCGTTCGCCGCCCAAACAGGGGCCAGCAGCGCCGCGCACACGGCTCCATGCGGCGCATGAAACATCCCGCCGATCGGCGCGGCAAAACCATGCACGGCACCGAGGCCCGCATTCGCCAGCGCCATGCCGCTGTAAAGAGCGCAGAGCGCCATGTCCTCGCGAGCGTCGAGGTCGTTTCCATCGCGAAAGGCCTTCTCCAGCGATCTCACCGCCCGTTGAATGCCATCCACGCACAGCGCATCCGTCATCGGCTGTGCTCGTGAGCACACGAAAGCCTCCAAACACTGCGTCAGCGCATCCATCCCGCTCGCCGCCGTGACATCCGAAGACACGCCGCGAGCCAGCTCGGGATCGATCAGCACCACACGTGGCAGCATGCTCACATGCCTCAGGCTCGCCTTCACGCGATGTGCCTCACTGGCGATCACCGCATTCCGCGTGACTTCGGCACCGGTGCCAGCCGTCGTCGGCACGGCAATGAAGGGCAGCGGAGCCACATCGAGCGCCTCCCCTTCCCCGATCACTTCGATGTAGCGCATCAAATCACCTAGCTGCGTCGCCATCGCCGCGATGGCCTTGCCCGCATCGATCACACTACCTCCACCGAGGGCCACCACCACGTCCACACCTTTCGCCAAAGCCACGCCACGCTCCACATCGCCCACCGTGGGTTCACCGGAAACCGCAAAGCGTTTGGCCCAAGGAAGCAGCGGAAAGCGATTCGGATCACTTCCCGTCACCAGCAGCACCCGCGATCCAAAACCCGCGCACAAGCCCTCCAGTTCGGACACCACTCCGCGTCCAAAAACAATCCTCTGCGCCGTCGCAAACTCGAAACAATTCATGTCAGCGTCATAGCCCGGCTTCGAGTGCCGCGCTACGTCGTTTCAAAGACGCCGGATTCAATCGCGCCGCACTTTTCATCTCGACCACAGCATTGCCACACTCTGGCCCTTCGCTACGCTCGCCGTCCCCATGGCAAAGAAAACCGCCCGCAAACTCATCGCCGACTCCATCCGCATTCGCGGCGCAAGGCAGAACAACCTCAAGGGCATCGACCTTGATCTGCCGCTCGGCCAGTTGAGCGTCATCACCGGTCCCAGCGGCAGCGGCAAGTCGTCGCTCGCCTTTGATACGATCTACGCCGAAGGCCAGCGGCGCTATGTAGAGACGTTCTCGCCTTACACGCGGCAGTTCTTCGAGCGCATGGACAAGCCGAAGGTCGATTCGATCGAAGGCATCCCACCCGCCATCGCGATCGAGCAGGTCAACAACATGCGCAGCACACGCAGCACCGTCGGCACGATCACAGAGATCAATGACTACCTCAAAATGATCTTCCCGCGTCTCGCCGAGGCCACCTGCCCCGGCTGCAAACGCCCCGTGAGGCCCGAAACGCCGGAAAGCATCGTGCGCGAGCTCCTCACGCATCACGCCGGCTCGCAGGCGCTGATCCTCTTTCCCGTTCCCGTGCCAAAAAACGCCGTCACCGCCGATTTCGCTGCGTTTCTGCAATCGCAGGGCTTCGTCCGCGTCTGGCTCTACGGCCAAATCATCCGCGCTGACGAACTCGGCACCCGCAAACTCCCCGCG
>JBEIGR010000699.1:0-2760 GCA_040381795.1 Verrucomicrobiaceae bacterium
CGCTTCGTCCCCATCGTCGCCCGCAGCATGGCCTTGGCAGGCAAAACCGTCCTCGTCAGTGGTGCACCTGATACCATCGACGAAGAATATGCCTTCGAACGCCTCGCCGCCAAAGACCCCGAAATCCTCAAAGAGCTCAACGAACAAAACGAAGCCCTCGAAGGCCGTCGCGGCGCCAAAATGTGGGCCGTGAACACCGAAACCGGCGAGCAATCCACCGGCCTCGAACTCACGTCTCCTCCAGTGTGGGACGGCATCACCGTCGCCCAAGGCCGGGTGTATGTCAGCACGATGGATGGACGCGTGCAGTGCTTCGGGAAGTAGCTTCGATTGGCAATCGAAGAAACGGGAGCGCGGACACTCTTGTCCGCCTCTTCTCTTCGCGGCTTCTCCGCCGCTGCTTCGCCTGTTGATGACTCCAAGCGAGCCATCGAAATCCCTAATTGCCGAAGCAATGGGCCTTATTACTCTGGCCGTGCGGCCAACCACGCCGCACTCACGCTCCCGCTGTATGAAATTGTTCCACTCCCGCGCACATCTCGTCATCACTCTCTTGAGTCTCACGATGAGCCTCATGGTCACTGCCCAGGAAGAAAAACCCGTCTTGCCGCCGGAACTCACCGCGCTGGATGCCCAGTTTCAGTTGCTGCAAAAAGAGCGTGTCACTCTGCCCTTTGATCTCGATCTCGCCAAGCTCAACACGAGTTACTTTGGCGGCCTGGAGAAAGCCAAGGCAGCGGAAAAGGCCAAAGGTGATCTGGATGCGACCCTGGCCCTTGAGAATGAAAAACAGGCTTTCACGAAGCTGCCCGAGTTACCAGAGAAGGATGATCCCACCACGCCTGAAGTGCTCAAGAAACTCCGCGCCACCTACCGCTCCGAGCTTGCCAGGATCAATGCGGTGCGAGTGGCCAGCCTTTCTGCTCTGACGGAGCCGCTTGGCAAGCGCCTCGCTCAGATGGAAAAGGATCTCACCAAAACCGACCGCCTCGAAGATGCCAAAAAAGTCCGCGCCTACCGTGAAGCGCTTGTGCTGAGCCCCAACGCCAGCCCTGCGGCGTTAGCCGTAGGCAGCAGCGGCTTCACAAATACGCTTGGGATGAAATTCTTGCCGGTTAAAGGCACCCAGGTGATGTTTTGCATCCACGAGATACGCCGCCAGGATTACGCTGCCTTTGCTGCCGATGCTCAAGGTGTCGATGAGTCTTGGAAAACAGCGCATTATCGAGGCATACCATGCGGCGACAAAGATGATCATCCCGTGGTGCGTGTGAGTTGGGAGGATGCGGTGAAATTCTGCGAATGGCTGAGCAAAAAAGAAGGTAAAATGTATCGCCTGCCTACAGATGGAGAATGGAGTATCGCCGTTGGATTGGGGACGAAAGAGATAGATTCAAAGGATGCCACGCCCGAGATATTGAGTGGTAGAGAACAGGTCGAGTTCCCTTGGGAAAGCGACTATGCGCCGAAGACCGCAGATAAACCCGGTAACTATGCTGACATTTCCTTCGCGGAGAAGTTTCCCGGTGAGCAGAGCCTGAGGGATTACACGGACGGCTTTCCCACAACTGCACCGGTGATGAGCCTCCATCGGAACCAATTTGGCCTTTATGACATGGGTGGCAATGTATGGGAATGGGTTAATGACTGGTGGAACGATGCAAAAAACGAACGAGTGCTGCGCGGGTGCTCGTTCTTCGACCAAGACCGCAGCTACCTGCTTTCCTCCTACCGTAGCCTCCTCGCTCCCAGCAAGCGCGCCAGCCACATTGGCTTCCGGTGCGTGTTCGTGATGCCGTGAGAGTCCTGCAAACCGGCACTTCTTTGAAGATTTATTGGAGGTTCCTTTTGCCATGTTGAGGCAAACCTGCGCGAAGGCATGTCAAAAGACTGCTCGCATGCTTTGCGAAATGACCAGTAGGGTCTGACGGATCAGTCTGATCTTGTCAGGGTGCGCCGCTTTCGCTAAAAGCGGCGCATGAATCCACCGCCGCTCAAACACCGCCGTCTGCGGCCTAGTGGCGGTTATCGTCTTTTGCGAAGCTTTCAGACGGCCACGCTCATCTACGACGGCACCTGGCACTTCTGCGAGCGCTTCATCGACCGCCGCAGCCGCACGCATGACCAGATGGTGCAGGCGGCCCGCAGTGGCCGGCAAAACATCGCGGAGGGCAATCACGCCGGTGCGGTAAGCACCAAATCGGAGATGGAACTCACGAACGTGGCCCGTGCCTCACTCGAAGAACTGCTGCTCGACTACCAAGACTATCTCCGGCATCGAAAACTCCCTCTGTGGGCCAAAACGAGCCGCGAAGCCTCCCAGGTGCGTGCCTTGAGCCAGCAAGTCGCCGCTATTCAGGACCCCGAAGACGCTGGTGATCGTGCCCGGTATGCCATCTATGAACCGTGGCTCGAAAACGAAAGCGCCGTGATTTGCGCCAACACGCTCATCAGTCTCATTCACCAGGCGAATTACCTCCTCGATCAGCAGCTATCCACCTTGGAGCAGCAATTCATCGAAACCGGCGGCTTTTCGGAGCAGCTCGCAGCGGCACGCATCGCTCATCGAAACAAAGATCGGTCCGATAGGTCCGATCAGACCGATCAGTCGTTTCCGAAGTTCCACCAATTAGGAAAGCTCATGACGCTCCGCACCGCCAAGCAGGGCAAAAACGCAGGCACGCAGTTCTGGGGCTGCACGGGTTACCCGGAGTGTAAAGGCGCGGTGCCGCTGGAGGAGAAATGACCTGGGGGCTTGCA
>JBEIGR010000700.1:0-2740 GCA_040381795.1 Verrucomicrobiaceae bacterium
GGGAAGTAGAGGAAGAACGGCTGCGCCGTGTTCTTGGTGCCTGGTTCCTGGTTCTTGGTTGCTTGGGTGCCGCGGATGAACTTCACGGCCTCGTCGGTGTAGATTTCCTCGATGCGATCCTGGTCCGCTTCATCGAGCAGGCGCTCGACTTGCTCATCGCGCACGAGCGGCACGACGCGGCGGCCGTCCACGCTCGCCGTTTTGAGCATGTCATTGGAATATGGGATGCCGAGGTAGTGATCAAAGCCCTGCTTCGTGGGCAAAAACGCCGGTTGGTCGCCGACATGCCATTTGCCGATGCACTGCGTGGCGTAGCCCAGCGGCCGCAAGCGGTCGGCGATGGTGTGCTCCTGCGGATGCAGGCCGTTTTTGCTCCCCGGCCCATACACGCCCGGTACGGAAATGCGTGCGCCATAGCACCCTGTCATGATCTGTGCCCGCGACACGCTGCACACCGGCGCGGCGTAGAACGACGTGAGCTTCATCCCCTCCCGCGCCATGCGGTCGAGATGCGGCGTCTTCTGCTTCACCGCCCCAAACGGCCCGATGTCGCCGTAGCCGAGGTCGTCGATGAAGTGGATGATGATGTTTGGCGGCGAAGCAGCCGCGCAGAGCGAAGAGCTGAGGGCGAGGAGGCAGAGGAGGAGGCGCATGGAGATAGGGTGGAAAGGCAACGAATCGGCGTGAGCAAAGTAGCCATCTCGCTCCGCGAGATGAGCCGAGGACTCACGCAAGGCCACAACGCATCCTAACTCGATAGCATTCCAGCTTTTTGAAGCGCTGTGCTCCTTTGCTTCGCTGCGCTCACCCTTCGGGCAGCCTTTGGCTGGCTATCTCCCTTCGGTCGGTTCGACGGAGCGAGACGGCTACTTTGCTTTGCTCCAAAGACGCGCTTGGTCGGCTAGGATGCCAGCTTTGAGCGGGTTTTGCGCGATGTAGTCCCTCAGGCGGCGAAACTGGCCTTCGTGCCGCACAAGGTGATCAAAGGCGTCTTGCTGCCAAAACCGGCCTTGAGTGCCGAGACGACGATTGATCTGCCGGGCGGTGAAATGCTTCCACGAATCGCATTGTTCGACCATCGGGGCCTTGTCGGGGAACGTGGCGAGCAAATGGACGTGGTTCGGCATGATGACGAAGTCGAGCATCTCATAGCGGTCGCCATCGAAGTGCAGAAGGCTGTTAGCGACGATGTCCGCGATCTCTGTTTGTGCGAGAACGCACGCGCCGTGGCCGGAGTCGAGAGCCTCATGCCAGCGCGTGGTGAAGCGGTCATGGTATTCAGCCATCAAATCGGGCGGCAGCTCCTGCACTCGTATCTTCCAGCCTTTCTGCATGGGATCGATGCCTTGGATGTTAAGCCAGCGATTGCGATCCGCCCGCCATCGTTCGAGAACATCCTTTGGCATCGAGTCTGACGTGCGCCAGGTGATGAAGACCACGCAGCCATCCTGCGCCCAGTGAGGCAATCTCCGTTGGGTGATGAGCAGTTGGTCATGCGGGTCGAAAAAGCGCATGGCGAAATGCTATGACGCTCACGAAATGGCGCAAGCAAAGTAGCCATCTTGCTCCGCAAGATGAGCGGAAGGCTGGCGCAGACACGAACAGCCTTCGACATTGGGAAACGCTCGACGTGGCGAAGCGCTCGGCTCATCTCGACGGAGCGAGATGGCTAGTGCGCTGTGGAGCGTCACGATCCTCCGGGTGGAAGACCCCGGCCATCTGGAACCGTGTTCTGGGTGAGAACTTGAAGTAACTGCGTCGCCGCGAGGCGGGGTGGAGAGCAACGAATAGAACCTGATAGACGACAACGAAAGTGAACACGATTCGGCCTCAGTTAACAAACGGCAAGCCTGCTAGCTACTGGCGAAGCCCTGGTGCGCCCGCGCATCAGTCCGCGACGGGAGATACGGAACCTGTGGCGGGGCAAACTTGGGCGGTTGGTGGTCGTATGTCAGGCAAGGATCGTGCCGTGAACACAGGAACCGGAGCGTAGCGGAGATAGACAGCCGATAGGCTGCCCCGAAGGGGTGAGCGCAGCGAATCAAATCTGCCAGCGCAGGAACGTCGTGAGACGGCTGGCAGAAGTCAGAGTCACCATAGTAGCGATGAAGCGGGTAATGACCGTGGAGCGAAGGGTGACAGGAAAGAAGATCATCAAAGCGAAAGACAAAGCGAAGCCAACTCATCGGCAGTCCCGGCGACGGGTAAACAAGATGAAGAAGCCCTGTGGCAACGCCACAAGGCCCAACGCGGCGTCTGGAGTGAGAAGATGCTCATGGCCCTCGAAAGAGGGATGAAGGGAGGGGTGTGGTTCAGCCTGATCGACAAGGTCTGCGCTGAGCACACACTTCAACTGGCCTGGGAACAAGTGCAATCCAACGCAGGGGCCTGCGGCGTTGACTGCATGACGGTAGGACACTTTGCAAAAGACAGTCAAAGTCGGCTGCTCGCCGTGAAGGAGCACCTCAAGCGAGGCACCTACCAGCCCAAGCCGGTGAAACGGGTTTACATCCCCAAGCCAGGCAGCAGCGAGAAGAGACCGTTGGGCATCCCCACAGTCACAGATCGTGTCGTGCAAGCCGCCGTGAAGATGGCTATTGAGCCGATCTTTGAGCGAGAGTTCGCCGAGCACAGCTATGGATTTAGACCCGGGCGCAGTTGTCATGATGCCCTTCGCCGAGTGGATGAGCTGCTGCAAAGTGGTGCCGTCCATGTGGTGGATGTGGACATCAAGGGCTAC
>JBEIGR010000701.1:0-2727 GCA_040381795.1 Verrucomicrobiaceae bacterium
CAGTCTTCTCCTCCTCGCCCTCCTTACCGCCGCCGGCATCGCCCGTGCTGAAATCCGCACCTGGAAGGACGCCTCCGGTGCTCACGAAATCAAAGCCGAGCTCGTCGGCGTGCAAAACGGCAAAGTCACCCTGAAGCGTGAAAACGGCACCACGATCTCCCTGCCCGTGGCCAGCCTCAGCAAGGAAGATCAGGCGGTCCTCGGAGTCGGCGGAAGCAGCTCCGCTCCCGGCGATTGGCCACAATGGCGCGGCCCGAACCGCGATGATATTTCCTCGGAGACCGGCCTGCTCAAAAAATGGCCTTCGGAAGGTCCTAAGCGTGCCTGGGTCAATGAAGAAGGCGGCCTCGGCTACGCGGGCTTTGCCGTCGTGGGTGGCAAACTCTACACGATGGGCCTTTTCGATGCCGAGGAGAAGCTCCTGTGCTTTGACGCCGCCTCTGGCAAAAAGCTCTGGGACCTCACCGTGGGACCGATTTACACGAACGGCTGGGGTGATGGCCCCCGCAGCACGCCCACCGTGGCTGGTGGCAAAGTCTTCGCCATCGCCGGACAGGGTGACCTCGTCTGCGCCGATGCGGTCAGCGGCAAAAAAGAATGGAGCGTGAGCCTGCAGAAGGATCTTGGCGGCAAATTGCAAGGCTGGGGCTACACCGAGTCCCCGCTCGTCGATGGCGATCTCGTCATCGTGACGCCCGGCGGCTCGAAGGGAGCCATCGCCGCCCTCGATGTGAAGAACGGCAAAGTGAAATGGCAGACCACCGATGTCACCGAGAACGCGCAATATTCCTCCATCATCCCCGCCGAGATCGGCGGCCAGCGCCAGTATGTGCAACTCCTCATGAACACCATCCTCGGCGTTTCCAAAGAGGGCAAAGTGCTCTGGAAGAGCGAGTTCCCCGGCAAGACCGCCGTCATCCCCACCTCCATCCACAGCGGCGGCCAGATCTACGTCGCTGCGGGTTACGGCGTCGGCTGTAAATCCATCAAGATCGACGGCGGCAACGCGGTCGATATGTATGCCAACACGAACATGGTGAACCACCACGGCGGCGTCCTCCTCATCGACGGCAAACTCTACGGCCACAGCGACAAGGGCGGCTGGACCTGCCAGGACTTCAAAACCGGCGAGATCGTCTGGCAGGACAAAGGCATCGGCAAAGGCTCCGTGACCTCCGCCGACGGCCATTTGATCTGCTTCTCCGAGGACAAAGGCACCGTGGCCCTCGTGAAGGTGAGCGACAAAGGCTGGGAAGAGGTGAGCAGCTTCGAACTCGAAGCCAAATCCTCCCAGCGCAATCCCAAGGGCAAGATCTGGGTCCATCCCGTCGTCAGCGGCGGCAAGCTCTACCTCCGCGATCAGGAATTCATCTCCTGCTACGACATCAAGGGCTGATGAATCGATTGATGAAGCATCTCCGGGGGGCGGGAATTCACTCCCGCCCTTTTTTCTGCGCCTGCCTCGTGCTCGCCTTGGCTCAGTGCGGCCGCAAAGCAGAGCCGAAACGTGAATGGCGTCTCCTCGATGCTCCACACGCGGCAGCGTGGAAGCCTGCAGGCATGGAAAACGAGGGAAAAGCCTTCGTGAAGGAGGGTGAGATCACCACCCGCATCGGTGCGCCGATGACGGGCATTACGTTCACCACCTGGGAAAGCCTCGGCGTGCCGCGAGATCGCTACATCATCGAATACGAGGCCATGCGGGCGGAAGGAGGCGACTTCTTTGGCAGCATCACCTTTCCCGTGCGGGACTCCGGCCTCACCTTCATCATGGGCGGCTGGGGCGGCGGACTCACCGGCGTCTCCAGCATCGACGGCCTCGATGCCAGCGAGAACATGACGAGAGGCAATTTCGCCTTCGACAACAACCGCTGGTATCGCGTGCGCATCGAGCTGCGTGACGAAAACCTCACCATCACCATCGACGAGCGACCTTTTGTGAAGGTGAACCTCAAAGGACGCCAGATCGGCCTCCGCTATGGCGAGATCTCCAAATGCCTGCCGCTCGGCTTTGCCAGCTACTTCACCACCGCTCGCATCCGGCGAATCGTTGTGCGAGAAGGATGAAGATGGCACGGAATGCTTGACCGTTTACCCGCCGCCTCATACCATCGCCGCTCACATGCCCTCCGAACACTTCAATCCCGGCCAACTCATCTTCAAAGAAGGCGAAAAGTCCCACGACGCCTACTACCTCGTCCACGGTGCTGTCGAAATCAGCGTCACCACGCCGCACGGGAAGCAAGTGCTCGGCAAAATCAGCCCCGGCGAGGTCTTTGGCGAAATGGGCATGATCATGGACCGTCCCCGCTCCGCCACCGCCACGGCCATGGAGGCCACGCTCGTCGAAAGCATCACGGAGGCGGATTTCGAATCCTACTTCCTCCAGAATCCAGATCGCCTTCACGTTTACCTCGCCACACTGTTTGAGCGCATTCGCAAGACCGATCTGCTCCTCCAGGTTTCCGGGCAGCCCACACCTGCCCCGCCCGCTCGCTCTTCCACAAAGGAACCCGTCTTCCGCGTGCGCATCACCGCTGAAGGTGCGGATGCCAAGAGCGGTGCCACCATCACGAAGCTGCCCTTCCGCATCGGACGCAGCTACTTTGATACCGGCGTGAATGCCCTCGCCCGCAACGAATTCTCCATCGAGGACAGCGCCCCCTACCAGCTCTCCCGCAATCACTGTGAGATTGATTTCGACAACGGTTCCTTCGTTCTCCGTGA
>JBEIGR010000702.1:0-2723 GCA_040381795.1 Verrucomicrobiaceae bacterium
CTCCACCCCACGAACCAAGGCTTCCGCGAAGCACAGAAGAACCCCACCTGGGAACCGGACACGAAATGAAACTCACTCTCACACTCCTCACCGCCCTGCTGCTCGCTCCACTGGCCGCGCTGCATGCTGCTGAACCTGTCACCATCGACCTCGCCAAGCGCACTTGGCAGGGCATTCCTGGACTTGAACGCACGGCCAAGGGACGTGTGTTTGTCACTTGGTTTACCGGAGGCACCAAAGAGCCCGCGCCTGAGAATACGGTGGTGCTCTCGCAAAGCGATGACGCCGGCAATACCTTCTCCACGCCGCAGGCCATGGGTTTGCCAATGAACGATGGCACGCGCTGTTTTGATCCCACCCTGTGGATCGATCCGAAGGGCCGCCTATGGTATATCTTCAATCGCGGCAATGGAAAGACGGCTCAGCATGATGTGTGGGCTCGTATCTGCGATGATCCAGATGCTTCGCCGCCGGTCTGGGGCGCGGAGTTTCGGGTCGGCTATGACGGTCCCTATGCATTTCGCATGAACAAGCCGACCGTGCTATCCACCGGCGAATGGATCATGCCGGTGACCCATGCGACCGAGACTATCCAGTCGTGGTTCGCAGGCCCCAAACAGCTCCAGGGCGTGGGAATCTCGACCGACGAAGGTAAGACGTGGAGTCTCCACGGCGCGCTCAAGGCCCCGGAATGGGCGCTGGAGTGCATGGTCACGGAGTTGAAGGATGGCCGCCTGCGGCTGCTCACCCGCACCGGCGGCGGTTTTCTATGGGAAAGCCATTCCACTGACAAAGGCCGCACTTGGAGTGAGGCGAAAGCGAGCACCATCGCCAACCCGGGCTCACGCTTCTTCATCCGCCGTCTCGCATCAGGCAATCTCCTGCTGGTGAATCACTACAAGTTCACCGGCCGCAGCCATCTCACCGCGCAGCTTTCCACCGGCGACGGTGCGACGTGGAACGACGGGCTGCTGCTCGATGAACGCAAAGGTGTGTCCTATCCCGATGGCGTGCAGGACAAGGACGGCCTCATCTGGATCACCTATGATCGTGATCGCGGTGGCGCAGGCGAGATCTTGCTCGCGAAGTTCAAAGAAGAAGACGTGATCGCCGGCAAGAACGTTTCCGGTGCCGTGAGCCTGAAGCAGGTGGTGAACAAGCTCAACAAGCCCACGATCCTTCCCGCCAACTGGAACCCCAAGGCGGCAGCTGACAAGGTGATGGCCGGGTTGGTCAAAGTCACCGCGCCGCAGGTCAAAGGAGCGCATGATGCAGAGTTCGTTTGTGTGGGTGATCGCGCTTACGTCGTCTCCGAGGTGAACGATCTCAAGGGAGTTGAAGACGGCGGCTGGCCCTTCATCTACTCCACGCTATCCATCGTGAACCTGGAGACGCTGAAGACGGAACGTGTCATCGACTTCGCGAAGGGTGAGCAGACGTTTGCGAACGAGACACTCCCGGTCGGTGCGTGCTGGGTGCCCCGGATCATCCAAAAAGAGGCGAACGCGCTGCGCTGCTACTTCGTGAGCCAGGACCCGGGTAAAAGGCAGTCACAAATGTGGTATCGCGACTTCGACTTGGGCCGAAACGAGTTCGCACCGACGATCCACAAGGCGAAGCTCAAGACCGCGGCGGGCACCTTTGACTTCCAGCCGCTGCACTTTCATGCCGACGCAGTGACTCACGGTTTTAAAAAGAAAGCCTCCGACTCCTTCTTCTTCGTTTTCGATTCCTTCAAGAAGTTCGATGGCAAGCTCTATGTCGCGCTGAACAATTTCACTGGCCAGCAGAATGCGCTGGCGCTCGTGCATGACGATCTGGAGACCTTCGAGGTCATCGGCCACTACAACGAGCCGCAATCCACCGCGCTGAGCGAGTCCGCCGTGAACCGTTTGCCCGACGGCACCTGGATGGCGATCTGCCGCAACGACAAGGGCAACTACCACTTCACCACCAGCAAGGACGGCAAGACATGGACAATCGGCGAGCCCAAGCCTTTCGTGGCGAACGGCCTGAACTCGAAGCCCACGTTCGAGAAGTTTGGCGGCATCTACTACCTCGGCTGGCAGGAGGCGACGAGCATCCAGGGCGCGAACCGAAGCGTGTTCAATGTGGACATCTCTCGCGATGGTAGAAATTGGGAACGCAAATACCGCTTCGAGACGCCGCAGTCCTTTCAATACCCCGCCTTTCACGAGCACGAGGGCGCGATCTGGCTCTGCGTTACCCAAGGCGACACGGACCCGAGCCGCAAAGAGCGCATCATGTTCGGCAAGCTGGAGGATCTGCCGAAGCCCGCCGTCAAAGTCACGCAGGAGCTTCTCAACAGCATCCATGTCACGCCGAAGCTCATCTTCGATCCGATGCTCGCTTATGGGCAAAAGTATCTGCCCTTTGCGATGGCGGCGAGCATGGAGTCCACGAGGAAAGGTCGGCTCTGGACCTGCTGGGCAGGCGGCCAAGACGGACCGAATGCCTATCTGCTGGCGAGCTACAGCGATGACCAGGGCAAGTCGTGGCGTGATCCGGTGTTCGTCATCGACCCGCAGGCGCAGGGCTTGAAGATGGGCACGCGGCTCGGCTCCTTTTGGTGCGATCCGAAGGGGCGGCTCTGGCTGTTCTTCCATCAGTCCGTCGGCATGTTTGATGGCAGTTGCAGCAACTGGTTCGTGCGCTGCGATGATCCCGATGCGGAGAAGCCCGTGTGGACGCAGCCGGTTTAC
>JBEIGR010000703.1:0-2703 GCA_040381795.1 Verrucomicrobiaceae bacterium
AAGCGTTGGGTTTGTGGAACGTCTGGCTGGTATAGTGATCGTGGCATCAGCCGTGTATCCATTGGCAGGGTCAAAGGCGGGTTCCTCTGCCCAACCATGGTTGCACCACAGCGCCTACCTCGCCTGCTTCGCTCGATACTCGGTTGGGGTCGCGTCGGTGCGGCGTTTGAATTGTTCGGCGAAGCTGCTGGCATCGACGAAGCCGGTTTTGCTGGCGATCTCGGCGGAGGTTAGGCTGGTTTCGTTGAGGAGGCGCATGGCGGCAAGGACTCGGGTCTTGATGAGGAACTCCTGTGGGCTGATGCCAAAGGCGGTTTGGAAGCGGCGTTGCAGGTTGCGGAGCGTCAGGCCGCAGTATTCAGCGACGGCTTTGATGGAGTCGTTTTTGGCATAGTCGCGGCGGATGGCGTCCACGGCGCGGGAGACGGTTTGCATCAGGGGGAGTTTCATCTCGTGTTCGGCGGCCCGGCGCAGGACGCCCATGATGCCGATGGGGCGCTGGCGGGTGTCGAGCAGGGGGAGCTTGGTCACGACGAACCAGTCGGGCAGGCCCTGGCGGTCAAACCATAGCTCGAGACGCTCGATGTGCTTCACTTTACCAGCGAGCAGGCGTTGGTCGTCGCGGACATAGTTTTCGGCCATGCTGTGGGGGTTGATGTCGAAGTCGGTGAGGCCGAGCATCTCTTTTTCGTCGTGCATCTGATAGCGTTGCAGGATGCCGCTGCTGGCGAACATAGTGCGCCCGGTTTGATCTTTGGCGAAGAAGTTCACGCCGGGGATGTAGTCAAAGATTCGGTGGAAGAGGCCGCCGGTGTCGAGCTTGGTGAGCCATACGGCGCGCTCCTTCTCCAGGGCTTTGAGCTGGCGTTGGGTTCGGGTCTGCCGGGTGAGGCGTGGCTGGAGGGGTTGCGCATTTGGCATAGGCTTTGTCGCCACGCTGTGAGGGGATGCGGTTACGGTCAATCATGACTTCGCCCACTTTGTTCCCTTACCATCGAGCCGTTCTGCTCACCTGCTGCGCTTGGGTTGGCGTGGCGCTGCCTTTGGGTGCGGTGGATAGCGGGAACACGCCCGTTTCCCAGCAGGTCAAGGTGGCGTCGCCATTGGTGCAGGAGGCTTCGGCGAAGGGTGCTCAGGCTTTGTCGGGTCTTCAGCTGCCTGACGGAATCAAGGCATCGCTATGGGCAACGGAGCCTCTGTTTGCTGATCCGGTGGCGATGAGCTTCGATGGTCAGGGCAGGCTCTACATTGCGGAGCATCATCGGAATCGCCATGGCACGGAGGATACGCGCGAGCACCAAGTGTGGCTCGATGAGGATCGTGCCTCGCGCAGTGTGGAGGAGCGATTGGCCTTCATGCAGCGCCATGCGGGGAAGGGGGCTCCGCCCATGAGTTTCTACACGGAGCTGCCGGACCGTTTCGTGCGAGTGAGCGATGCGGATGGCGATGGCAAGGCGGATCGCAGTGAGGTGCTGGGCCTTTTTCAGGAGGCTGTGGATGGCCCGGCGGCGGGCGTGGCCTGCGCGGCGGATGGCAGTGTATGGCTGACCTGCATCCCGCATGTGTGGCGACTGCCAGCATCGGAGACGGAGAAAACGAAGCCTGCGTTGGAGAAAATGTTCAGCGGTTTCGGCGTGCGGTTTTCTTTCCACGGCCATGATCTTCACGGGATGGTGCAGGGGCCTGATGGGCGGCTTTACTGGAGCATCGGAGACCGGGGTTATCGGGTGAAAACGCGCGAGGGGCAGGAACTCACGGATGACTGCACCGGCTCGCTTTTCCGCTGTGAGCCAGATGGGAGCGGTCTGGAAGTTTTCGCCACCGGGCTGCGCAATCCGCAGGAGCTTGTGTTCGATGATCTGGGCAATCTTTTCACCGTAGACAATGACAACGATGCGGAGGACAACCCCCGCCTTCTG
Organism: Verrucomicrobiaceae bacterium; assembly: GCA_040381795.1. Taxonomy (GTDB): domain Bacteria; phylum Verrucomicrobiota; class Verrucomicrobiia; order Verrucomicrobiales; family Verrucomicrobiaceae; genus Prosthecobacter. Next base: position 1,920 of record JBEIGR010000703.1, read on the forward strand.
TATCTGGTGGAAGGCGGTCACTATGGCTGGCATGGCGGCGCACTCTGGGTGGATGGGCACGCTTCTCCTCTGACGCCAAAGTTTCGTCATCCGTGGTATGAAGACGGACTCTGGCGCGAGCACCATGATGGCCAGCCTGCCTGGGTGATGCCTGCCATCGCGCATCTCGGAAACGGTCCTTGTGGCCTGACTCGTGATCCCGGTCTTACTCGGCTGCCTGATGCCTGGCGTGGCTCGTTCTTTCTGTGTGATTGGCGTGGTGGTCGTGCCAACAGTCCGCTGCTTGCCTTCAATGTAAATGCCGAAGGCGCGGGCTTTCGTCTGGGTGAGGTGAAGGATTTCCTAACTGGCACTTTGGCGACGGATGTCACCTTTGGGCCGGATGGCAGGCTTTACCTCGCGGATGGCGTGGATTGGACGCGGCAGCCTGAGGGCGGACGCCGGGCGGGCATGGGCTGGATTTGGGCCTTGGGTGCGGAGGGCACGGACGCGAAAGAGGCGCGTCTGCGCGAGTTGCAGCAGTGGTTGAAGGAAGGCTTTGGCAAGGTGCCAGTGAACGAACTCGCCCGCCGATTGGAGCATGACGACATTCGCGTAAGACAGGCGGCGCAGTTTGCACTCGTCGAGCATGGCAAGGATGGGCAGGACGCTTTGCAACGGGTGGCGCTCGATGATGCTGCACCGCTTCTGGCTCGCGTGCATGCGCTTCAGGGGCTTGGCCAAATCCAACGCAGTGGGCAGCCAGCACTGCCAGCGGTGACATCGCTGCTGAAGGAAGGCCACG
>JBEIGR010000704.1:0-2687 GCA_040381795.1 Verrucomicrobiaceae bacterium
ATGGACGCCGCCGCGTGCATCGGCTGTGGTGCCTGCGTGGCAGCCTGCAAAAACGCCAGCGCCATGCTCTTCGTCTCCGCCAAAGCTGGTCAGCTCAACACCCTGCCGCAAGGCCAGCCCGAGAAGGATCGCCGCACCCTCGGCATGGTCCGCCAGATGGACAAAGAAGGCTTTGGCAACTGCACCAACCAATACGAGTGCGAAGCCGCCTGCCCGAAAGAGATCAGCGTCCGCTGGATCACCAAGCTGAACCGCGACTACGCCATCGCCGCCGTCAAAGACGCCCTCGGCAACACGTCGAAAGTCGCGGGCGGCGGGGATTGATCGGCGACATATTTTACTTCAAAGCCGCCTCAATGGCGGAGAGGAGGTCAGGGGACTCAGGTTCGGCATCGGAGCCGAAGCGCTGGATGAGTTTACCATCCTTGCCGACGAGGAATTTTTCGAAGTTCCAGCCGACCTCGCCACCGCCTTGGGTGAGCAGCGCGTAGAGCGGGTGTTTGGCATCGCCCTTGATGGTGACTTTGGAGGTCATCGGAAAGGTGACTTTATAATTCGAGCTGCAGAAGGTCTGGATGGTTTTTTCGTCGCCAGGCTCTTGGCCGCCGAAGTCGTTGCAAGGGACGCCGAGCACGATGAGACCCTTGGAAGCCATTTTCTCGCTCAGGGCTTGTAGGCCGGCATACTGGCCGGTGTAGCCGCACTCGGAGGCCACGTTGACGATGAGCACAGCTTTGCCCACGTAGGTTTTGAGAGCGAGATCTTTGCCTTCGATGTCCTTCATCGTGAGGTCGTGGATGGAATCGGCGGCAAAGGCGGAGAGGGTCATAGCGAGGAGGGCGAGCAGGGTATTCATGGTGAAAAGTAGGTGAGGGTTAGAGTTCGGCCGTCTGCTTGAACGTGGCGACTTCGATCTTGGATTCAGGATGGCGTGTCTGGAGATCGTTTTGCAGGAGGGCGGAGCGTTCTGGCTCGCCGTGGACGAGAAAGACCTGCTTTTTCGGGCCGGTGACCTTCTCGAACCATTGCAACAGCTCGTCGTGGTCGGCGTGACCGGAAAAGGAATCGAGCGTTTCGATCTCCGCGTTCACTTCAAACTCCTCGCCGAGGATGTGGACGCGTTTATGACCTTCCCGCAGCCTCCAGCCGAGGGTGTTTTCCGCGCAGTAACCGACGAAGAGGATGATGTTCTTCGGGTTGCTGACGTTGTTGCGCAGGTGGTGAAGGATACGACCACTTTCCGCCATGCCGGAGGCGGAGATGATAACGGCGGCACCTTTGAGGCGGTTGAGCTTTTTGGAGTCATCCACCGTGCGAATGAGCTGGAGGCCCTCGAAGCCGAAGGGATCATTCCGCATGAAAACGGCATCGCGCAGCTCGGGGCGGAGGTCGTCGATGTGCAGGCGAAAAATTTCCGTGGCCCGCACGGCGAGCGGACTGTCCACATAGGTGGGAATCTCTGCGATGGTGTTGTGATGGCGCATCCGGTCGATGGCGCAGAGGAGCTGCTGAGTGCGTTCGACTGCGAAGGCGGGGATGATGAGCTTGCCGCGCTTTTGCGAGGTGCGGCGGATGATGGCGGCGAGGTGCTCATCGGCCACGGAGGAGAGTTCATGTCTCCGGCCGCCATAGGTGCTCTCCATGATGACGTAGTCCACGTTTTCACATGGCTCGGCGCTGTTGAGCAGTTCATTGCCAGGGCGGCCGATGTCGCCGGAGAAAAGCAGGCGTGATTTGCTGCCCGTGGCGCGGTCATCGATGTCGAGCACGACCTGCGCGGAACCGAGCACATGGCCTGCATCAATGAAGGTGAGCCTCACACCATCGGCAATCGGCAGCGGGCGGTGATACGAGACGGTGACGAACTGCCGCATGCACTTTTCCGCATCCACCACGGTGTAGCTAGGCTCCAGCTCGACCTCCCCCTCCTGGAGGTGCTTGTTCAGCCACAGGATGTCGTTCACATGAATGTGCGCCGCATCTGGAAGCATGATGCTGCAAAGGTCACGCGTGGCCGGCGTGGCGTAGATGTTTCCTCCAAAGCCCAGCCTGCACAGATGCGGCAGCGCACCGCAGTGATCGATGTGCGCATGGGAGAGCACGACGAGGTCGATGGTCTTCGGATCAAAGGGGAAGTTCTTATTCCGTTCGATGGTATCCTTCCGGCGTCCCTGATAGAGCCCGCAATCGAGCAGGATGCGCTGGCCGTTGACCTCAAGCAGATGCTTCGAACCGGTGGTGGTGCCGGCGGCACCGCAGAAGGAGATTTTCATCACGGGAAAGACGCCGGGGGCTCGGAGAGTGCAAGCGCCATGTCCTCGCGCCTTCCTCACGCCGGGTCCACCTTCCTCCCGCGCCGCCTGAGCCAGGCGAAAGGCTCCCATAGCTGGCCGAGGAAGCCTTTTGGCATGGGCTCGCAGATGCCGAAATTCTCCGGGTAACGACCGCGCGGCATGTAAAAAGTGCCGAAGAGGATGTCCCACAGCGGCAGCAGACCAGCGAAGTTTTTGTCCCAGGCCTCCCGCTCACGCGAGTGATGCCAGCGATGGAAGACCGGCGTGGCGATCACATAGCGCAGCGGGCCGAAGTCCCAGTTCACATTCGCATGAATGAAGATGGCGAAGAACGTGAGCACGGGCGCGGTGCTCAGCGTCACCAGCGGATTGAAGCCCATGAGCAGCAGCGGC
>JBEIGR010000705.1:0-2664 GCA_040381795.1 Verrucomicrobiaceae bacterium
ATCGTAAAGGCCATCGCGCCAAACGCGGCGATGGGCGCGGCCTTCGTCACGATGCCGACGATGCCAAAGAACATCTGCGAGACCAGATGAAGCAGCTCGGTGATCATTTCCGCCCTCTCACCCATCTTCGCGAGAGCGATGCCGGCGAGGATGGCCAAAAAGAGCACCTGCAGGATCTCTCCCTCCGCAAAGGCACCGACAAAGGTCTTCGGGATGATGTGCAGGAGATGATCCACCACGCTCTGCTTCGCCGCCGCAGCCTGGTAGCCGGCCAGTTTCGCCGAATCGGCGTCGCTCACGGAGAGCTGCGCCACATTCACATGCATGCCCTCGCCCGGCACGATGACCTTCGCCACCACGAGGCCGATCACCAGCGCCAGCGTGGTCACCACCTCAAAGTAGAGCAGCGCCTTCCAGCCCACGCTGCCCAGCTTTTTGAGGTCGCCCATGCCCGCGATGCCATGGACGACGGTGCAGAAGATGATCGGGGCGATGAGCATCTTCACCGCGCTCACAAATGCCTGCCCCAGCGGCTCCAGCGAGGCACCGAGGTCCGGCTTCACGATTCCCAGCAGCACGCCGAGGGCGATTCCGACGAGCACCTGCACATAAAGACTTTTGAGCCATTTCATGGGCGCGGATGCTGGCAGGTCCGCTGCCAAAAGCCAAGCATCAATCCCCGGCCCGCACGGCGCGGACTTGTAAGCCTGATGTCACCCGCCCGGCATCCGCATGAGAAACGTCTTACAGGCCTCTGATTGCCCATTTTCTCAATAATAACCATATTCGCAGACATGAAGCTCAACTTTGCTCCTTCTGCCGAAACCTCCGCCGCCACCGTCACCGAACCCCGCGTGACCCGCCTGCTCGAATGGCGTCAAAACAACGCCGAACTCCATCACCAGCTCCGCGTGGCCGGCATCCGCCGCTCCTCCAAAGTGCGCGAGGTGCTCCAGCGGAACCACACTGGCCTCGCCAAGCGCCGTTGGTTGGCCTCCCTCAGCCAAAACCCCAAATTTCAGCCCACCGACCTCCATGTGGCCGCCAAAAGCTGGATCCTCCGCGCCCCGAACAGCAGCATCCACACCTTCCGCAACCTGCGGAACTTCATCCGCGAAAACGAAGAGCTTTTCGACGCTGCCGATGTGATCTGGAAAGCGCAAACTCGCCGCCCCAAGCTCACCTGGTGCCAGGCCTACCAATCCCTCGCCCGCCTCCGCCCCGGCCGCCCCCGCACCCTCGACTCCTGGAACGGCTGGACCTGGGCCACCGAAGTCACCGAGGTGGCGCTGGCGGGTTGATGGAGAATGGAGAAGCGGAAAAGTGCCAAAGGATTTGAAGGACTCTCGTTCATTGAGTTCTCACTCACCAAGCACGTGCTTCACCTGTCAAATTTTTGCACACTGACACCATTTTCCTGACACCATTTTCCCCGCACTGTTCCTTGCGGTGGGGGCGGGAGCGGGCGGAGCACTTCGGCGGTGGGCAACGGTGCGGAGCTGGTGAGCTGCGCGAGCCACACTTGCCATTCTCGATGACGTTGCAGGCCGCATCACTTGCGGTTCCTGAGGAACAACCACAGCAGGCCAATCGCTGCCGCGATCAACACAACGATGATGCTCCACGGTGTTGATGATGTTGGTTCCTCGCTCGGTGTTGATGTCGTCGGCTTTGTTTCATCTGGCATCACCTGTGCGATGCTTGAAGGCCGAGTTGAGCTCGGCGTGTTTTTTTATTTTGAGTAGAGGTGCCTGCATCGACACTTTCGGGCAGCGGCCTTCTGCTCATTTCGCGGTTCATGATCGCAGACTTTTTTAATTTGCCGTCTTTGCCATCTCTTAGAACCGCTATGATTTGGCTTGTTGGAGGAATGATCGACAGCGCCTTGGAATAGAGGCTCTGAACAGTAGGAGCATCGTAGTTGTATGCCAAGAAGCCGTCTTTCTGGCCTCGTCCCAGGAATGCGGTTTCAATCGCTTCAAGCGGAATGCGACCACCCGTAAAGCCATCGAGCATCTGAGCCAGGTAATCGAGGTATTCGTCAGGCGGCAACATTTCACCGATTTCAATCCAGATGTTCTGCTGTTTTCGATTCGAGATTAGTGTCGAGTAGTTCAAAAGCAGATCCTCACGAGACAATCTAAACCACGTGTAGAGAGCTTCGCGCAGTTTAGCTCCCTCAGCAGCATCGACAGCACCTGGGAACTCAAGGCCGCCGCTTTCGCCAAGTTCTGCCTTTGCGATGATTGGCTTCAAGCTGTCTGGTATTATCTGGGCCATTGATGTGAGATTCAGGCTGGTGATTGCTAATGCTGCCAGCAGCCTAGTAATGAACAGCCGAATGCGGCTGCGATGTTCAGTGATGACGGAAATTGGGCGCATAAGACTTGTTGGTTTCGAGATGGAGGGCCTTGTTGACTGTCTTGTCACCTGCGCTAATCCAAGCGCCGTCGTAGTCGAGAACTCCAGTGTGTCCATGATCGCCCCCCTGATACTTTGATACCGGGTCGCCAGGTTGAGGCATGTAGCTGTTCGGTTTCCAGGTCCATCCGGTTATGGTCACGGAACTGTCCCACAATTGTTTAGCAGAAAATGGCACATTTCTATCAACCCACGGCGGAAGGCCAATAACGTAATCCGTCCAGACAGTCGTTGGCATTGTAA
>JBEIGR010000706.1:0-2662 GCA_040381795.1 Verrucomicrobiaceae bacterium
ACATGCTGCGCGACTACATCGACAAGCTTGGCGGTGGCCTCCTCATGCTCGGCGGGCCGGGATCGTTCGGCACGGGTGGTTATTATCGCACGCCGATTGAGGAAACGCTGCCCGTGCGGCTCAAAGCGCCGGATGAAGAGGAAAAGCAAAGCGCGGCCGTGGCCATCGTGATGGACCGCAGCGGCTCGATGGCCGGTGAGAAGCTCGAAATGGCCAAAAGCGCCGCCATCGCCACCGCCGAGGTTTTGGGTCGCAACGACAGCATCGGCGTGTGGGCCTTTGATAGCGAAGCGCACGTCGTCGCGCCGATGACGCGGCTTACATCGACTGCGGCCGTCACGGGTCAAATCGCCGCTGTGGCGAGCGGTGGCGGCACGAACCTCGAACCGGCCTTCAAACTGGCTCGCGAGGCTCTTTTGCGCGTCAAAGCCCGCGTGAAGCACATGATCGTGCTCACGGATGGTCAGACGGCGGGCAGTGGTTACGAGGCCTTCGCGTCGCAATGTCGTGGTGAAGGCATCACCATCTCCACCGTGGCGATTGGCGAGGGTTCCCACGTCGCGCTGCTGCATGCCATCGCGAGTGCCGGTGGAGGTCAAAGCTACTCGACGACCGATGCGAGCACGATCACGCGCATCTTCACGCAGGACACGCTGATGCACACCGGCCGCATGATCCGCGAGGAGCCTTTCACGCCGCAACTCGTCGAGAAGCATCCGATGCTCGCGGGCTTCGAGAAGTGGGACAGCCCGGATTTGCTCGGCTACGTCAAAACCACGCGCAAAGCCGCCGCACAGTCGCCGCTGCTCACGGACACCGGCGATCCGCTGCTCGCGCACTGGCGATTCGGGCTCGGCAAGGTCACCGCCTTCACTTCCGATGCGAAAAGCCGCTGGGCGTCCCTTTGGATCGCCCGCTGGCCGGGTTACAGCCGCTTTTGGTCGCAAATCCTGCGTGAAACCGCCCGTCCGCCGCAGGGTCGCTTCATGGATCTCGCCACAACGATGCAAGGCGACGACGCGAAGATCACCGTCGATCTTTTGAGCGATGCCGGCACGCGGGCGAACAACGCCGCCGTCACCGCCGAGGTCTTCCACATCGCCGCCGATGCCCTCGGTGCCCCAATGAAGCCCACGCAGCAGCTCACGCTCACGCAAACTGCCCCCGGCGAATACAGCGGCCACTTCCAGCCGGATGAAGCCGGTGTCTATCTCATCCGCGCCCGCAGCGGAGCCGAAATGGTCAGCGCCGGCCTCGTGCACAACCCCAGCAGTGAAGCCAGCCTCGGCACCGTGAACGAAACACTGCTCCGCGAAGCCGCGAAACTCACCGGCGGCGAGTTTTTGGCCGAAAACGCCTCGCTGCCGAATCTGGAAACAACGAAGGCCATGCAGCACATCGAGCTCTGGCCGGATCTCGTGCTCGCGGCGCTGCTTCTTTTCTTGATCGACACCGTCATCCGCCGCTGGGAGCACGCGAGCGGGATCCTGGCGGTGGTGTTGAGGAAGTAAATCCGTGTTGCCAAGCCGCCTGCTTGAGTTCCTTTTCAGACATGACCGCGACCTATGAATCCGTCATGAACTTTGCCCTGCAGCTTTCTCCTGCCGAGCGTTCCCGTGTGGCCTCCCATCTCTGGGAATCCACGCGTCATGTTGAGGGCGTTGATCTGGATGCAATGCTGGATCAGCGAGAGGCGGAGATGGATCGTGACCCGGAGGCAGAGATCAGCGACGAGCAATTCATGTCCCATTTTGCTTCCAGGAGCCGCAAGTGAGGTTGACCTATCACAAGGCCGTTCAAACCGAGGTCGATGAGGCCTGTGAATGGTATGATGTCCAAAAGGAGCATCTTGGTGATGAGTTCTTCGCCGAGATTCGTCGCATGCTGGATGCTATCGCCGTCAATCCGCAGGCATTTCCTCTGGCATCGCTCGGAAGACGCAAAGCGCACCTGAAGCGGTTTCCGTACACCATCTTCTACCGCGTCCACTCGGACCGGGTGCGGATTTTGTCGATCCGTCATGACAAACGGCATCCAGATTACGGAGCCGGAAGGAGGTAGCCGACATGCCAGCAGCCATCGGCTTCAATCACCTGTGGCAGGTTGTCAGGGCGTCTCGTGGTTCCTCGCTGGATTTCTAAATCCGACACACTCTTTGCCGGAATCTCCGGCCACAAACGACGTTTCAGGCCGCGATGCTTCGCTCTCTTTTACTTCTCTTCGCTCTTGGCTCTTCGCTCGCCGCTTTCGCTACGCAGCCGAACGTCCTCGTCATCCTCGCCGACGATCTCGGCTGGAGTGACACGACGCTTTACGGCACGACGACTTATTACCAGACGCCGAATGTCGAACGGTTGGCGAAGCGCGGAATGACCTTCACACGGGCGTATTCGGCGAGCCCGTTGTGCTCGCCGACGCGGTCTGCCTTGCTCACGGGGCAAAGTCCGGCGCGGACGGGCATCACGGTGCCGAATTGCCACGAGCCGCGGGTCGTTTTGCAGGCGACGACGGGGAAGAAGGCTCCGCCGGACCAAAAAGCCATCCAGCCGGACCCAGTGACGCGATTGAAAACGGAGTATCGCACGCTGGCGGAGACGCTGAAGGACGCGGGCTATGCCACGGCACATTTTGGGAAGTGGCACCTCGGGCCGGAGCCATATTC
>JBEIGR010000707.1:0-2642 GCA_040381795.1 Verrucomicrobiaceae bacterium
CGCATCGCCAAACCATTCCGGGTGCGTTTTCATCACGGCGCTCAGGCCCGTCTTCACGCCATCACCCGCCACCAGCGCTCCCGATTTGGCCTGCGACTCGAAATCGTAAGCGCCGCCGCCAAACATCACATCCACGCCGATGCCGATATCCGAGGCCAAGAAGGTCTTGCGAGCTTCGCTCTCGGATTTCTCACTCAAAAACGTCTGGGCGATCTCTGGCGTCCACTCGCGTTTCAGCTCCTCTTTCCAGTGCTGCTCGAAGGCGGCGGAGAATTCCGATTTCACCAGCATCGCGATCTCCGAGGTGCCGCCTGGTACCCGCCAGTCGATGTAGAGCGTCTCGCCCGTCTTTGCCTTCCAATGGGCCGCGAAGGCGTGACCGAATTCATCGCGGATCAGCCCCGGATGCGGCGTTACAATGACGAGACGCCGGTCCCAGCGGCGTGGCGTGGTGGTATCCGCCGGTTTCAGCAAAAAGGGGCCGATGAGCACCGCGAGGATGGCCGCCAGCACACCGCCCTCACGCGGATGCGCCCGCAGCCAGGCGAGCGTTGCCTGCACGATAGGATGCTGAAGGAGTTTTTTAAACACGAGCCGCGAGCATGAACGGCAGCGCTGGAAAAATCCAGCCTCATTCCTCACCGTGTGAGGGCGATGAGCGCATTATGCCCGCCCATCGCGACGCTCAAATTCAGCACGACATCTTCTTTGGCGAGTTTTTGAGCGGTGGCGGGCACCATGAAGCCTTTGGCTGGCTCGGTGAGGTTCGGGAGATTCGGCGGGAGAAGGCCTTTGCGCATCGAACGGGCGAGGATGGCGGTTTCGAGAGCGCCGCTGGCACCGAGCGAGTGACCCGTGTAGGGTTTCAGCAGATGCAGCGAAGGTTTTTCAGTCTCACCGCCAAAGACAGCCTTCAAGGCGGCTGTTTCCGCGGCGGCTTGAGCTGGGGTGCCATTGCCATGCGGACAGATGGCGGCGATGCGGCGCTTGGGAAAAGCCTTCAAGGCGTCGCTCAGGCAGCGTGTGATGCCTTCGCCCTTTGGTTCAGCGCCGATCGGGTCGTAGGCATCGGAGGTGGTCCAGTAGCCGGCGAGTTCGCACCAGGCCTCGGCGGGGCGTTTGGAGCTTGTTTCGAGCAAAAGAGCCACGCCTGCCTCGGCGGGAAAAAAGCCGCTCGTTTTGGGCGAATAGGGATCGTTGAGGTCATTCGCACTCAACAGGCCGGATTCGGCAAACGAGGCCAATAGAGCCGGTGAGAGCGGCAGATCGACGGAGACGACGACGGCGCGTTTGGCCAAGCCGCAGCGCAAATGCAGCAAGGCCATGCCGAGCGCATCGAGGCCGGAGGCGCAGCCATTCGAGAGCAGATGCGTGGCACCGCGAATGCCCAGCTCGATACTCACGGCGGCAGCGATCTCGCTGTGGAGGTTGTTGCTCGCCGCGTAGATTTTGCGGCGCTTGCGTCCCGGCCAGGGATCGAGCCAGCCTGCGGCATTGCCACGGCTGCTGCCGGCGAAGACAGCAGCCTCCGCGAGGTCCTCGCGACTCCAGCCACGGGCATTCACGGCACGTTTTGCCACATCGACGGCCAGCGCACTGGCCGGACCGTAGCGCTGATGCAGCATGCGTTTCCGATCGGCGATCCAGCCGCCGCGTTTTTTTGGCAAACCGAAGTCGCCGAGCATGGCGAGGCCGCTTTCTGCGGCCTTCACGCGGCGCATGATGCTCTCCAAATCTTCGCCGAGGCAACAGGCGGCCTCAGCGCCAGTGATGGCGATGGCTGGAGTGGGGCTGGAGCGGGGGGCGGGCACGTTTCGGCTGCACCGATGCAGCGGCATGGCGATCACTCCAGCCGTTTCAGGCTCGAAATGCGGTAGGCTCCGCCTTGCAGGCGCAGATTGTCCTGCTCCGCCGCGACGGCATCGAGGTGCAGCACATGCGGGAAGTCATCCAGCTCGATGACATGCGTGGTGCCTTTGATAGCTTTAAGCGCGGCATCGAGATCCTTCAGATCGCCCACCGCTTGGCCGTTCACCTTGTTCACCACGATGCCGCCGAGCTGGTCGTAACCTTGGGCACTCGGCGTGGGCAGCACGGTGGAGAGAAAGACGAGCTTCTTCAGGCCTGCTTCTTCGAGTTCATCGGGATGGCGGGCGATGTGGCTGAGACGCAGTAGCGCAGAATTCTCTGTCTGCTGCTCGCCGAAGGAATCGAGGTAGGGGCGGGAGAGTTCCTGGAAGAGCAGGCCGCCGTTGAGGATGTAGCGCGGGCCTTTGTCGAAGCGATACGGCGTGACGAGATAGTCATCCGGGTTCTTCCGCGTGAGCTTACCCTTGAGCGTTTCTTCTTTGCCCTCGCGGATGACTTTCAACTCGAAGTCATCGCCCACATAAGCATTGCCACGCACGATGTGGCTGCTGCTGAGAGCGCCATAACGCGGGTCTTTGTAGTCGCCACGCGCATCAATGGTCTGGCCGTTGATGGCGAGAAGGATGTCGCCTTTCTTCAAACCTGCTTTTTCAGCGGACGCCCCTTTGATCACGGCGGTGACGAGCACGCCGGGAGACTCTGGCTTGAGGCCAAGGTACTCGCGGAACTGCTCATCGAGCGTCACCTGGAATTCCATGCCGAGGCCGGGGAAG
>JBEIGR010000708.1:0-2642 GCA_040381795.1 Verrucomicrobiaceae bacterium
ACGAGGTTCGTCGTCACAAAAGCCATGCTGGTGCCGATCATGCGCCCGCCGACGTTCGTGGCAAAACTGCCGCCGGTGCCGCGAAGGTGCATCGGAAAGACTTTCGGCAGGTACTCACCAAAATAGCTGAACTGCGCCACGGTGACGAGACCGCACAGCGCATACGCCCACATGAAACTGGAGCCGCCAGCGGTGAAAAGGCTCAGGTAGGTCAGCGGCAGCAAAATGAGCGCCGGCACCTGGAAGACCTTCAGCAAGGCCACGCGGCTCAGACCGACCATGATGAGCACGGCGAGGAGGATTCGGCCCACGAGGCCGCCCATCTCTTGATAAAACTGCACCTTATTGCCCACGGCCTTCACTTCCTTGTCCAGCGGAGCCATCTCAGCCTTCACGGCGGCAAGTTTGGACTTCGCCTCAGCCTGCTCAGGTGAATCCGGCGCGGCTTTCCCCACGGCCACAGCCTGCTCGGCGGCCTGTTTGCGCAGCGGAGCCATCTTCTTGCTCGTTTCAGCGAGTTCGGGCAAACCGGGCGCGATGCGCAGCGGCGTGATTTGCAGCGCCCCAAAGGCCAGACCATAGGCGCAGGCAGAGAGAATGGCCGTCACGATGGTCACGCGACGCAGTTCCGGCGCGAAGAGCTGCCCAATGCTGGCACGTTTCAGCAAGCCTGCGGCCTTCTTTTCCTTCCACACCTTCGATTCAGGCACAAATGGCAGCATGAGAGCGATCGGGATCGCCGGCAGGATGCCCGTCATGAGCAGGTAACGCCACGAAGACGCCACGGGCAGCCCCAGCGCGGGCAAGTCCTTCATGTGGGAGAGAATCCACACATTGATACCCGTCACGAGCAGGCCGCCGAGCGAGGCAAAGGCCTGCGTAATGCCCAGCCACTTTTCTCTTTGGTGCTTGTCCTCAAACACCTCTGCCAGCCAGGTGATCGCCGCGATGAACTCCACGCACACGCCGATGAAGGTGAGGCTGCGGAAGAAGATGAACATCGTCAGCGAGGTCGAATACGCCGCACAGAAGGGTGAGAACGAATAGACGAAGATACTCGCGGCCATCACAAACTTGCGCCCGAGCATGTCGGTGAGTTTGCCACCGATGAGGCCAAAGATGCCGCCACACAGCGCCGTGATCCACAGCAGCTTGCCCGTCCACTCGGTGACCGCCGGATGCGTCATATCCACGCCGAGCAGTTCCGCGATGGCGGGCGGTGCCGTCAGCGGTGTCATCAGCAGCTCATAGGTATCAAAGAGGAAGCCGATGCTAGCGATGATAATGATGAGCCAGTGGGTGGTCGTGAGCTTGGGGGTGGGAGCGGAGGACATGGTGGGAGCGATGCTGTCTGGAAGTGGAGGCCAAGTCAACGGGTGGCTCGCCACGAGTCTTTTTTCATTCTTTCGTTTCTTTCGGCCCTCCCCTGCGAATCATCGCTCCCCCATGCCGCACGACCTCACCTCCGCTCCGCAGACTGATCCGCTCAACATCTACCGCTACCGCGACAGCCTCTATGCGGTCGATTTGATCACGGCGGCGCTGAGCATAGACTTCTTCACCTGGCTGTCGGCGAATCCATCCTCACTCACCGGCATTTGCGACCACTTTGGCTTCAAAGAGCGCCCGGTGGATGTGATGCTCACGCTGTTCACGGCGAATGGCTGGGTCAAAAACGACGACGGCGTGTTTCACGCCACGGACACAGCCAAGGAGCACCTCCGCGCCGGATCAGTGTGGGACGTGCGGCCTTACTACGCCTCACTGCATGATCGTCCGATCGCCCGTGACTACCTCGAAGTTCTCAAAACGGATAAACCCGCCGGCTGGAGCGGTGACAAGGCCTCCTTCGATTGGCACAAGGCGATGGAGCAGGAAGACTTCGCCCGCAAATTCACGGCGGCGATGGATTGCCGCGGCCTTTATCTGTCGCAGGCCCTCGCGAAGAAGCTCGATCTCTCCGGCCGCTCCTGCCTGCTCGATATCGGCGCGGGCAGCGGCATCTACGCCAGCTCCATCGCGGCGCAGCACACGCATCTGAAAGCCATCGCCTTTGACCAAGCGCCCGTGGATCGCATCGCGGCCAAACTGATCGAAGAACGCGGCTGCGCCGATCGCGTCAGCGTGGCCACGGGCAACATGTTCGACGGCCTGCCTGTCGGCTGCGATGTGCATCTCTACTCAAACGTCCTGCACGACTGGGGCGTGGCCGAGGTGAAGAAACTCCTCGGCGTTTCTCATGCCGCGATGAATCCCGGCGACCTGCTCATCATCCACGACGCCTTCATCAACGAAGCCAAGAACGGCCCCCTGCATGTCGCCGAATACTCCTGCCTGCTCATGCACTCCACCCAGGGCAAATGCTACAGCACCGGCGAATACGCCGCGCTGCTCGATGAGGCCGGTTTCACGCCCGGCGCGTATCACGACACCGCCGTCGCCCGCGGCTTCATGACGGCGATTCGTCGTTGATAAGCCTCACAGGCAGGAAAAGACATAAGAAACCTCCAATCTGGAGGCCTCTCATGCCGTATTTGAAAGGCTCTCATCCGTCATGTCCCGTTTCCTTCTTCCTCTTTTCATCCTCCCCGCTTCTCTCTTTGCGGAGCAGATTCAATACAACCGCGATGTGCGGCCGATCC
>JBEIGR010000709.1:0-2635 GCA_040381795.1 Verrucomicrobiaceae bacterium
ACGCGGCGCACCTTTTTGGGCAACGCGGGGCAGTTCAGCCTGGGCGCGATTGCGTTGCACGCGATGCAGCAGGACTCCGCGGCGTTGCCGCAGTCGGCGAATCCAATGCTGCCGCGCAAGACGCACCATGCGGCGAAGGCGAAGCGGGTGATCTATCTACACATGAGCGGTGCGCCGCCGCATCTCGATCTGTTTGATTACAAGCCGGAGCTGGTGAAGCGCAGCGGGCAGGATTGCCCGGATTCAATTCTCAAAGGACGGCGCTTTGCCTTCACCACCGGTGTCCCGAAGCTCATGGGTACGCCGCGCACCTTCGCACGGCATGGCAAGGCGGGGATGTGGATGAGCGACGCGTGCCCAAACTTTCACACGATCGCGGATGAGATCTGCATGGTGCGGTCGATGACGACGGACCAGTTCAACCACGCACCGGCGGAGTTGCTGCTATTCACCGGTCATGCGCGGCAGGGGCGGCCTTCGATGGGTTCGTGGGCGACGTATGGTCTAGGCACGGAGAATCAGGATTTGCCTGGTTTTGTTTCCCTGATCTCCAGCGGAACGCAGCCGAGCGGCGGGCAGGGCTGCTGGGGCAGCGGCTTCATCCCGAGTGTGTATCAAGGCGTGCAGTGCCGCAGCAAGGGCGACCCCGTGTTGTTCGTGAGTGATCCGGCGGGCATGAACCGCGAGATGCGCCGCAAGACGCTCGACACGCTGCAAGCGCTGAATCAGCAGCAAGTGGTTGAATTTGGTCATCCTGAGACGGTCACACGCATCGCCCAGTATGAGCTGGCGTATCGCATGCAGACGAGTGTGCCGGAGGTGATGGACATCTCGAAGGAGCCGCAGCATGTGCTCGAAGCCTATGGCGCGAAGCCGGGCGAGGCGAGCTTTGCGAACAATTGCTTGCTGGCGCGTCGTTTGGTCGAGCAAGGCGTGCGTTTTGTGAATCTCTTCGACTGGGGCTGGGACTTCCACGGCACGGGTGAGGGCAACGGCATCACCACCGGCCTGACGAGCAAAATGGCCGCGACGGACAAACCGGTGGCCGCTTTGATCAAAGACCTCAAGCAGCGCGGTCTGCTGGATGACACGCTCGTCATCTGGGGCGGTGAATTTGGCCGCACGCCCTTCCGCGAGGGCCGCACGGCCGCGAGCAAGGTGCTGGGCCGCGATCACTACCCGGACTGCTACACGCTCTTCATGGCTGGCGGCGGTGTGAAAGCCGGATTCGACTACGGCAGCACCGACGAGCTCGGTTTCAGCATCGCCGAGAACAAAGTCCACGTGCACGACTTCCAGGCGACGGTGATGCACCTGCTTGGTTTCGATCACGAGCGGCTGACGTATCGCTTCCAAGGCCGTGATTACCGCCTCACGGACATCCACGGGCATGTGGTGAAGGATTTGCTGGTGTGAGCCTTGCCTGCGGGCGTGGAGCCTGCATGATGCTTGCCGATGATCTTATTCTTCCAGCAATGGCGCGGCGAGCTGCTGAAGCTCTTCGCCCGCCGCCGCACCTACATTGGGTTTGGGGCTTTTGTGCTTCTGGAGCTGCTCATCCTCTGGCTCATCAAGGTGAAGGGCCTCGGACCTGTGCAGAAGGCCATCGTCGGCTCCGGCGAGAACATGGATTATTACTTCTCGGCGCTCACCGTGTCCCTCATCGTCGTTTCGATGTCTGTTTTCTTTCTGGGAGCCTTGTATCTCACGCTCGTGGCGGGTGACATCGTGGCAAAGGAAGGCGAGGACGGCCACTTGCGCCTCTTGCTGGCCCGGCCGGTGACGCGTTTTCGCGTGCTGCTGCTGAAATACCTGACCTGCTTCTGCTACGCCTTCTTTTTGATCCAGTTCCTCGCCTGGACGGCCTTCATCCTCGGCCTGGCGCTGCGCGGCTGGGGTGGCGGCTTCTGCGTCCTCATCATGGACATGGACATCGTGTCCTTTTACGACTGGGATGAAGGCATCAAACGCTACGCTTATGCCATGCTGGGCCTTGGCTTGAGTATGACGGCCATGGCCAGCATTGCGTTCTTCCTCTCCTGCTTTCCCATCAAACCGGCCGCCGCCACCATCGGGGCGCTCTCTTACATCCTCGTCGATTTCATCCTGCGAAACAGCGGCTTCATGGAAAGCTACCAGCACCTGCTCATCACCCGCCACATGGCGGCCTGGACTCGGCTGCTGGCCGAGACCATCGACTGGCCGCTCGTCTTCCGAGGTTTCGCGGTCGTTTTCGCCACCAACATCACCCTCTTCACCCTAGGCTACGCGGTGTTTGAATCCCGCGATCTCAAATCATGAACATCATCAACAACGTCCGTCAGCTCCGCTCGTGGACGAGCATCAATCGAGGCACGCGCTGCGTCTTCGTGCCTACCATGGGTGCGCTGCACGAGGGCCATGCAGCTCTCATCCGTGCTGCTCGCGAGATGGCCGGGCAGGCGGGCAATGTCATCGTGAGCATCTTCGTGAATCCCACGCAGTTTGGGCCTGGGGAGGATTTCTCGAAGTATCCCCGCACCCTCATCGAGGATCTCGGCCTCTGCCGCGACAACGGCGCGGATGCCATCTTCGCCCCGAAGGCCGAGGATCTGTATCTGGCGGATCGCAGCATCCAGCTTTTCGAGACCAGCCT
>JBEIGR010000710.1:0-2621 GCA_040381795.1 Verrucomicrobiaceae bacterium
TCGATCTTGCCATCGGCGCGGACGACTTTGTATTCGGGCGTTTCGGTGGCGGCGCGTGAGTTGGAGGCAAACCAAAACGCGACGAGCGCGATTGGAAGCAATAGGAGGAAGGTCATTTTCTTTTTCATGGCGGTCTCAATCAAATTTCTGCGGCACCTTCACGAGCTTCGCGGGATCGTAACCCTGCTGCTGCATGCGCTGCAGGATGCCCTGGTAGGTCGTTGCATTGAGCGAAGTCTTCCTGCTCAGCACCCAGGCGAGCTTGCGCGAGGGATAGCCGATCACCGCCCATTGATACTCGTCATCGAGATCGATCACGAGAAAGGGCACGCGGAAGGGCCACACGAACTGCACACGCCACTCGGCGTTCGTTGCCTTGTCATGCACCCAAGCGACGCCTTTCCACTCCTCCAGTGGTGCATCGAGCGAGCCGCGGCGGAAGAGATACGAGTTCTGGATGCGACCATCGGGGCGCAGTGCGTAGCGATCGAGCGTGCCGACCTTACCCTTCTCGAGCGAGTAAGGGATGTGGGCGAAGACATACCAGTCCCCCATGAAGCGCGGGAGATCGAGCTTCGGCACCGTCTTCAGCGGCGGACGGGCACAGGAGCCGAGAATGGAGAGCATGAGGGCGAGGAGGAGACGTGTTTTCATGAAAATTCAGTGGGCATCCCGATGGCTTCCCAAGCGCTGCGTTCCTTTTCGAGCCCCTCGGCACGGCGGCGGGCCTTGTCATTGGCGTATTTGCCGAGCACGAGACGCAGCGGCGGTGATTCAGCCTCGGCGATGGCGAGCATGGCCTTCGCGGCCTTGGCGGGATCGCCGGGCTGCTTGCCATTCATGGAGGCGATGAGGCGACCAAACTTGCCCGAGGTGCCATCGTAATCGGCGAGAGGCTGCGAGGCCTTCTCTAGGCTTCGGGTGACGAAGTCCGTGCGAAACGGTCCGGGCTCCACCAGCGTCACGCGAATGCCCAGCGGGGCCAGTTCGAGCCGCAAACTCTCGCTCAGAAACTCCAACGCGGCCTTCGCGGCGCCGTAAACGCCGAACCCCGGGTAGTTCGAAATCGCCGCTGCCGCGCTGAGGTTGATGATGTGACCGCTTTTTTGTGCCCGCAGCATCGGCAAGGCCGCGCGGATGACATTCAGTGGACCGAAGAAGTTCGTTTCGACATTCCGACGGATTTGATCGTCGTCACACTCCTCCACCGCGCCGATGAGGCCGTAGCCCGCGTTGTTCACGAGCACGTCAAAGCTGCCTGCCTCCGCGAGGGTCTCGCGGATGTTGGCCGCGTCCGTCACATCGAGCGTCAGCACGCGGCAGGCCTCGCATTCGAGATCGGCGATGCTGCGCACATCACGCGCCGTGGCGATGACACGATGCCCGGCGGCCAGTGCCGCCTCCGCGATAGCGCGGCCAAAGCCGCTCGAACAGCCGGTGATAAACCATGTTTTCATGAATTGAGCCTCCAAAGAGTGAAATTGAGCACCGAAGCAAAACTGACCCACGCAAGATAGGGCACGAGCAGAAGCCCCGCTGGCCGCGAAACCGCCTGAAAAGCCCGCTGCGTGAGAAAAATGGCGATCCACATGCAAACGATCACGATGAAGGCCGCACCGAGCTGATGCGCCCCGAAAAACACCGGCGTCCACGCGGCATTCAGAGCCAACTGAACGCCATAAAGCCTCAGCGCCTGCCCCTGCCCGCCTCGTTTCCACACCAACCACGCCGCCACGGCCATGCCGAGGTACAAAAGCGTCCACACAGGCCCAAAGATCCATGGCGGCGGATTCCACGAAGGCTTGTTCAACGTCTGATACCACGCTCCCGGCGGCGTGAAGGCTCCCGCAAGCGGCGCGAGAAAGGTCAGCACGATGAAGCCGAGGAGCACCAGGGCTTGTTGAAAGGTGGAGCGAGGTTTCATGACTGGCACGAGACACGGAAAAGGTTGGCCTGTCGTTGAATGTTCTCGCGATCTACCGCGCTGAGGCGCGTGAGATTCTTCAACTGCATGCTCATGCGCTGGTTTTGCCGTAGCACCGGCTCATGCTGGAGCAGGTAATCCCAATAAAGCGTGGTGAAGGGGCAGGCACGCGGGCCGGTGCTCTGCGCGGGATCGTAACGGCAACCGGTGCAGTAATTGCTCATGCGCTGGATGTATTTGCCGCTCGCCACATACGGCTTGCTGGCCATCACGCCGCCATCGCCATACTGCGACATGCCGAGCGTGTTCGGTAGCTCCACCCACTCCACCGCATCGACATACACGGCCAGATACCACTCATGCACGCGGCGCGGATGCACGCCGTAGAGCAGCGCGAAGAGCCCGGTGACCATCAGCCGCTGAATGTGATGCGCATAGCCGAGCCGCAACGTCTGGCCGATGGCATCACGCAGGCAGTTCATCTCCGTCTCGCCGGTCCAGTAAAAATCCGGCAGCTCATGCTCCGCCTGCATCGCATTCCGCTCGATGTAATCCGGCATGAAGTGCCAGTAGATGCCGCGCACATACTCCCGCCAGCCGAGGATCTGCCGGATAAAGCCTTCCACGGCTGCGAGCGGAGCTTTTCCTTCCTGATACGCCTTCTCCACCGCCGCGATCACCTCACGCGGATCGAGCA
>JBEIGR010000711.1:0-2612 GCA_040381795.1 Verrucomicrobiaceae bacterium
GACCACCACGCTCGCTCCTCATCCGTGAAGGCATGCTCAGGCCCGAGTTTCTCTGGCTCGGGGCGTGCGGTCTTCGCTCCGGCGGCGATCCATTGCTCCAAAATGGCAATGTCGCGCTCCTTGAGTTTCGTTTTGCCCTTCGGCATCTCGCCTGCCTTCACCAGCTCGATGAGATGGCTTTTCGCCGCCTCGCCTGGAATGATCGCCGGACCGCTTTTGCCGCCTTTTTGAATGAAACGGGCCAGCCGCACATCGAGGCCGCCTTTTGTCTCCCCTTCCTCACCGTGGCAGTGAAAGCAGTTGGCCTTCAAAATGGGGCGCACATCCTTTTCAAAGGTCAAAGCGACACCCGCAGCCCAGGCGGGAGCGGATGCGAGCGTGGCGAGAAGAAGGTGACGGAGCATGGCAAGGCATACGGGCCTGCGCTGGAGGCTCTTGCCAGCGTGCGGAAAGCAGAAAACAAAGATGCCCGGCGCGGAGGCCGGGCATCTTCGGTAAGCGCTAATGGCAGCTAGAATCTACTTCGCGAGGAACTCATCCATCGCCGCTTTGGTGATGCGGTATTGGGTGCCGATCTTCTTGGCCTTGATGTCGCCCGCCTCGATGGTGGCAATGACATCCGCCTCGCTGACGCCGAGGGTTTGAGCCACCTGGGCAGGCGTGAGGATATCGACAGCCGGAGCCGCGCCGGGGATCGGAGGTGGTGTGGCACCTGGGATCGGCGGAGGCGTGGCGCCACCAGCGGTATTGAAGACACCCTGCGCCATCATTTGCTGCGCCATGCCAAAGCCCATCGCGATCTCCGCAGCGGCACCGGCAGGTCCGCCGCCACCTTTCGCCATGCCCTCGGCCATCTGGAACTTCACATAGTCGTTCAGATTGCCGATCGCGCCCATGCTGGAGCGCTTGTCGATGGCCTGCTCGACTTCCGGCGGCACGCTGGCGTTTTCGAGGACGAAGCTGGCGATCTCGATGCCGTATTTCGTCGTCGTGATCGGATTGATAATCGGCAGAAGGGCATCGCCGAGTTCGGAGTAGCGGGTGGCGAGATCGAGCACGGGCACCTTGGCGGTGGCGAGGGCATCGGTGAAGACGCTGACGATGCGGCTGCGCATGGTATCGGCGAATTCATCAAGGCGGAAGTGATGGTCAGAACCGGCCACCTCTTTGAGGAAGACTCGCGGATCGGTGATCTTGAAATCGAAGGTGCCAAAGGCACGCACACGGACAATGCCGAAGTCCTGATCGCGCATCATGATGGGATTGCTGGTGCCCCATTTGTTGCCGGTGAAGAGGCGGGTGGTGACGTAGTAGATGTCCGCCTTGAAGGGACTCTCGAAGCCGTACTTCCAGCCTTTCAGCGTGGAGAGGATCGGAATGTTGTCAGTGACGAGGTCATGCTTACCGGGGGTGAAGGTATCGCCGAACTGGCCGAGGTACACAAACTGCGCCACCTGCGATTCACGCACGATGAGCTGGGCTCCGCGTTTGATTTCCTTGTCCTCATCTGGAAAGCGCCAAGAGAGAGTGTCGCGTGAGTCGTCAGTCCACTGGATGATTTCCAGAAACTGACCCTTGAGATAGTCCATGAGGCCCATAGTCGTGTGTGGTTTGAGTTTGTTGTGCGGGTGAAATCGCGAGCGGATTGTAGAGGCTCGTTTCCAACTGGCGAGCGTAATTCTGTGCCGATTTTTCAGGTGGGGAGGCGCAGAAAATTTTCGCGAAAAGCCCGCGACACGGCGGCGATCCTCGCCTGCATGCAGCCCCATTTCCCAACATGAATCTTCACCTGCAAAAACAGTCTGTCGCCATCATTGGAGCCGCCCGTGGCATTGGCCGTGCCATCGCCGAAGGCTTCCTCGCCGAGGGCTGCGAGGTGCGCGGCTTTGACCGGGATGCCAACGCCGATTTCATCACCGCAGGCGATGTGACCGATTACGAGGCGATGCAGGCCTTCGCGGCCGGTTTCGAGGCAGTGGACCATGTCATCTACTGCGCCGGCATCGGCTCGGGGAAGTTTGGCTTTCCGTTCTGGAATCTCTCCCCTTCCGACTGGCCTCGCGTGCTTCAGGTGAATCTGCTCGGTGCGGTCCACACGGCGCACGCCTTTGCTCCCAAGCTCGTCGAGCGAGGCGCTGGCAGCCTGCTCTTCCTCGTCAGTGTGGCCGGGCAGATGGGCTCGCAGACCGATCCGCCCTACAGCGCCTCCAAAGCGGCGCTGATCAATTTCATGCAATGCGCCGCGAAGGATCTCGGCCCGCACAATGTCCGCGTGAACGCTCTCGCCCCCGGCATGGTGAAGACCGAGCTGAACGAATCCATCTGGGCCGCTGGGCAGAAGCTGTTACCTGAAGCGGAGCGCCAAAGTTTCGATGATTGGGCCGCGGCTAAAATCAAGAAGGTCTCCCACCTCGGTCGCTGGCAGATGCCGGAAGAGTATGCCGCCATGGCCTGCTTCCTCGCTTCCGACCATGCGAAAAACATCACCGGCCAGACCTTGAACATCGACGGCGGCCAAGTAATGCACGCCTGATGAATGTCTCCCTGCGCACCTGCCTTCTCTGCACCTTGCTCCCGCTGCTGCTCGTCAGTTGCGGCAAACAGGAGGGCTA
>JBEIGR010000712.1:0-2588 GCA_040381795.1 Verrucomicrobiaceae bacterium
AATTGCCGCAGGTAATGCAGGGGCGTCATGCCCATGTGCCGGTGAAAATGCTGGGTGAAGGCGCTTTGATCGCAGAAGCCAAGCTCGCGACCTACTTCGGCGATCTGAGCGCTCTCTTTTTGGAGGGCTTCGCAGGCGGCCTGGATGCGGAGCTTCATGATGAAGGCCTGCGGGCTGGCTCCGAAGGTCTCGACGAACTTCCGATGAAGCTGACGCGGCGAAAGATGCACGATTTCGGCCAGTTCGGTGATGGAGACACCGGTGCGGAAGTGCTCGCGGATGTAGGCAAGGGCGCGGTCGATTTGCAGGTAGGGCTGGAGGACCTGTTTTTTGCCTTCAAAGCTCTGCACGGTGCCCATGAGACCGATGACGCGGCCTTTGGCATCAAAGAGCGGGAGCTTGTTGGTGACGAACCAGTCTGGCAGGCCCTGATCGGTGAAAAAGAGCTCGACGATGTTGAGCTTGGGTTTGCCGGTGAGGAAGACTTCCTCGTCATCACGGCGGAAATTCTCAGCGAGGCGATCCGGGAAGAGATCAAAGTCGTTTTTGCCGACGATCTCGTTTTCATGGTGAATGCCGAAGCGGTCCATGAAGCGGCGTGAGGCGCACATGAAACGAAAATCGCGGTCTTTGGCAAAGAACGCGAGATCGGGCAGATGATCGAACATCTGGTAAAAAGGCGAAACCGCGCTGACGCGGCGGATGAACCGCTCGCGCAGCGCGGCAGGGGAATCAGAACGTGACGTGCAGGTAGCCACGAGGCTGATCTAGCACGGCGTGATTAGAAGCGCAGCTTGAATCCTGCAAAGGCGCCGGTTCGCATGGCTGGGAAACCCTGCACCTCGGAGTAGCGCTCGCCGAGGAGGTTTTCCACGCGGGCAAAGAGGTCGCAGTTCTTGCTCAGCTCGTAACTCGCTGTAAGGCGCAAGCGCAGGTAATCCTCGACATCGACTTGATTGGCTTCTTCTCGATCAATGATGTAGAGCGCGCCAAGCCCGAGGCGCAGCTTGGGCACAGGCTTCACCCAAATGTCACTGGTGGCGGTATGACGCGGCCGGCGCACGAGTCGTTTTCCAGCACTGGTATCCTTGGCATCGAGGTAAGTGTATTGTGCGTTGAAACCGAAGCTCTCACAGGGCTGCCAGTTGAACGCGGACTCCAGGCCCTGCGTGCGTGCTTGATTGACTTGGCTCAGGGCGAAGAGAACGGGGTCATACACGATGAGGTTGCGGATGTTGTTGTGAAAGTAGGTGAGGCTGATGGAGGCTTTGTTGTCGGCAAAGGGCTGCTCGATGCCGAGTTCCAGGCCTTTGCTGAGTTCCGGCTGATGATTCACCAATTCACCGCCCGCGAAGCCCCACACGCCTGCTTCACGGTTCTGCGGGCTGGCGGGTGCAAAGGCGGTGCCGTAGTTGGCATGCAGGATGGTCTGCGTCCAAGGCATGCGCCAACTGGTGCCCGCTCGCCAGGTGGTGGCCTCGCCAAAATCGGAGTAACTATCGTAGCGGAGGCCGCCCGTGAGGTTCCAGCCGGGGAGAATCTCCGCCTGGGATTGCAGAAACAAAGCCCAGTTGGTTTCTTCCTGATCGACATCGTAGGACTTGGAGCCGGGGTTGGTCGGAAAGCCAAAGAACAGCGGATTGTCATCGTCGTTGTAGCGGTTGTAAGCGAGGTCTTGCACCGACATACCGCCGCTGAGGGTCCATTTGTCCGTCACGCGGAAGACACTCTGGTACTCCCAGAAGTGATTGCGTGAGGTGATGCGGTTATTTTGGCCCGCGAAAGGATAGCCCGTGGCGACCTGGCGAAAACTCCCGAACTGATAGGTGAGCGTTTGCTTCCAACGATCCGTGGTGTCCCAGACGAGACGTGGAGAGAGGCTCCAAAACTCGGTCAGCAGGTGATTGTCGGGATCATCGTTGTTATTCGGGTCTCCGATGTCCGCGTTGTAGTAGCGCAGATCGAGGTCGAACCGCAGCGTGTCGGCGAGCTGTGCGCCGAACTTGGCGGCGGTGTTGGTGAGCTGCATCTGGCTATTGATGCGGTAACCCTGGGTGTCCGTGCGGCTCAGCTCGACGCTCCAATCGTAAATGCCTGCCGAGCCACGCGTGCTGAAGGTTTCACGCGTGAAACCGAAGCTACCACCTTCCCATGAGAGAGCCGAATCGGGCTTGGTGAGGCCTTTGCCGCTGCGAGTGATGATGTTGATCACGCCGCCGAGTGTTTTGCCACCATACAAGCTCGAAGCAGGACCGCTGAGGACTTCGATGCGCTCGACGTTATCGAGTGCCATGGTTTCGATGTTGTAAAGACCGGCGAGATTGCCGGGAACGGGTCGCCCGTCGATGACGACGAGTGTTTGATCACTGTTGGTTCCACGAAGGAAGATGCCGACGGTGGAACCGGGTGTGCCACGATCCGCGATGGTGAGGCCGGGGACTTGCCGGAGGGCATCTGGGAGCAACTTGAGCTGCTGCTCGTCGATTTTCTTGCGGTCGATGACCGTGACGCTTGAGGCGGTGCGCCAGCGCTCGGTTTCGGTTCGGGTGGTGGTGATGACGCGTTCCATCAGTTCGACGGTTTTCTGA
>JBEIGR010000713.1:0-2565 GCA_040381795.1 Verrucomicrobiaceae bacterium
GGATACCGGCCCCGCCAAGGACGATCCCTCCGTCCCGAAGGATCGCGACACCATCCTGCGCATCCAGATTTTCCTGGATAAAAATCTCTTCGGCCCAGGCAAGCTCGATGGAGCACTCGGCGAGTTCACCTACAAGGCGGTGGTGAACTACAACTACGCGCATGGCCACCGCGACATCTATGACTGGACGCCCGTCCAGGCCGAGGCTGAGAAGGAGGTGCCAGTGATCTTCGCCGCCTTCAAAGTGCGGGCTGACCTCTTGAAGTTCATCAACAAGGACCTTCCTGAAGATCCCGCGAAGCAGGCTGAGTTCCCCTACATGGCCTACCGCAGCCTCTCCGAGTTGGTGGCGGAGCGTTTCCACACGGACGAGACTTTCCTGGCGAAGATGAACCCCGGCAAAAATATCGACGCGATGAAAGCGAACGATGTGATCGTCGTGCCAAACGTTCGCTCCTTCCGCGTCGAGGAGGTGAAGCCGATGCAGGCCTTCAAAGAGGACAAGACGCTCAGCTCCCACACCATCGTCGTCGATACCACGGAGCGCATGGCCGCCGTGTACACCTCCGATGAGATGATGGTGGCCGCCTTTCCCATCACACCGGGAAAGCCTCAATTCATCCCGGTGGGCGCTTGGAAGGTGCAGAGCATGATGACGACGCCCAGCTTTCGCTATGACAAGCAGTTCCTCGAAGAAGGCGTGCGTGGTGAAGAGGCTTTTCAGCTCCCACCCGGTCCAAATAGCCCCATCGGCATCATCTGGTGCGGACTGAGCAAAAGCGGCATCGGCCTGCACGGCACCGCCCTCCCGCGTACCATCGGCCGAACCCGCAGCGCCGGATGCGTGCGACTGGCGAACTGGGATGCCATCCGCCTTCCTTCACTCATCCGGCCAGGAACAAAGGTCATCGTGCGTTAATCTCCCGCCATGCCACGCATCCTCATCGCCGGGCTCTTCCACGAAACGCACACCTTTCTCGATGGCCTCACACCTCTGGCGGATTTCCAAATCCGGCGTGGCGAGGAAATGCTAGCCTGCTCTGGAGACGCTTCGCCTCTCGGCGGTGTGCTGGAGTTTGCCGCCACAAACGCCTGGCACATGATGCCATCAGTGGACTACCGGGCCCAGCCATCAGCCACCGTTGCCGATGAGGTGATCCATCAGTTCTGGCAGGAGCTGCTGCCGTTCATCCGGAAAGACCATTTCGATGCCATCTACCTCGTGCTGCATGGGGCGATGACCTCCCAAACCATCCTCGATGTGGAAGGCGAGATCCTCCAGCGCATCCGCGCCATCACCCAGGTGCCCATTTTCGGTGTCTTTGATCTCCACGCGAATTTCTCACCCAAGATGGCCGCACTCGCCGATTGCCTCGTCGGCTATCGCGAGAATCCCCACACGGATGCCCGCGAGGCCGCCGTGGATGCCGCCCGCCTGCTCCAGCGTTACTTCACGACTGGCAAACGCCCTCACATGCAGCTCCGGCAGCCCGGCCTCATTTGGCCCCCGACGGGCACCGGAACCGCCAATGATCCCATGAAAAGCCTCGAAACCCTCGCGAGGCAGCTGGAGTCCGAGGATGAATCCCTTTGGGCGGTGAACATCGTAGCTGGCTTCAGCTTTGCGGATACACCGGACACCGGCGTGAGCCTGCTCGCCTGCACCACGGACGAGGTCGCAGCCCAGCTCGATCAGCTCGAACAGAAAGCACATGAGCTTCACCCCCTCGGCCTCGTCACCGATCCACCGGCGGATGAGGTGCTCGCGAAGCTCTCTCCCCTTCCCCACGGTCTTACCGTGCTCGTCGAGCCTTCTGATAATATCGGCGGCGGTGCCCCCGGCGATGGCACCGGCTTGTTGCGAGCTCTTCTGCGTCACCGTATCGAAAATGCCGCCATCTGCCTCGCCGATGCGGAGGCGGTGCGTGCCTTGGAAGCAGGCGAAAGGCACATCCGTCTCGGCGGCAAAGGTTCGCGACTCGATGAAGGTCCTGTCGAACTGGATGTGGAGCTGGTGACGCTCAACGATGGCCATTTTGAACTCGAAGACAAGAACAGCCACCTTGCCAGCATGTGCGGCGATGCTTTTGACATGGGCCGTTGCGCCGTCGTGAAGCACGCGGGCCTTACCATCCTCATCACCAGCATCAAAACACCGCCCTTTGACCTCGGCCAGTGGCACAGCCAGGGCATCGACATCGAAAACATGAGCGTCGTCGCCGTCAAAGCCGCCGTCGCCCATCGCCGAGCCTACGACAAGATCGCCGCCCGCATGCTCTGGGTGGATACCCCCGGCCCCTGCAGCAGCAATTTGGCCTCGCTTCCTTACAAGCACGCGAGACTCACCCGATGATCTCCTTGATCGGATGCTGGCTTTCCACGCCCGTGAGCCGCGCATCGAGTCCGGCGAACTTATGCGTCAGCCGCTCGTGGTCGATGCCGCACTGGTGGAGGATCGTGGCGTTGATGTCGTTGAGGTGGGCGGGGTCGGTGGCGATGTTGTAGCTAAAGTCATCGCTCTCGCCGTAGGTGGTGCCGCCTTTGATGCCGCCGCCGGCCATCCAC
>JBEIGR010000714.1:0-2564 GCA_040381795.1 Verrucomicrobiaceae bacterium
CTCTCTGCCATGTGAAGCACATCCTGCAGATGGGCGGCGCGGAATACGCCAAGCTCGGCACCCCGAACAACACCGGCACCCGCATCCTCTGCGTCTCCGGTGATGTCCAAAAACCCGGCTACTACGAGATCCAGGTCGGCAAGCTCACCATGGGCGAGGTCATCAACGACCTCTGCGGCGGCTTGAAGCCCGGCCGCAAGCTCAAAGCCATCATCCCCGGCGGCTCCTCCGCCAAAGTGCTGCGTGCCGACGAAACCTTCAAAATGAAGGACGGCCGCGAACTCACCATCATGGACATCCCCATGGACTTCGACACCATGGCCGCCTGTGGCACCATGGCCGGCTCCGGTGGCGTCATCATCATGGACGACAGCCGCAGCATGAGCTGGGTCATCAACAACCTGAACACCTTCTACGCCCACGAAAGCTGCGGCCAGTGCACCCCCTGCCGCGAAGGCAGCCTGTGGATGAAAAAGATCAGCGACCGCATCGTCGCCGGCGACGCCAGCCCCGACGACGTGGACACCCTAGAGCAAGTCGCCGTGCAAATCGACAGCCGCACCATCTGCGCCTTCGGCGAAGCCAGCGCTTGGCCCACGCAGTCCTTCGTCCGCAAATTCCGCGACGAACTCAAAGCCAACTGCCAAGCCGATCTCGCCGGGAAGATCGTGACTAGTGAGGGCAAAGTCGCCGCAGGCACTGCTTCTTGATGCAAACCTCTTCGTCCAAAGCGGCGGCACAGGCGAACGAGACGGTCCGATTGAAACAAGAGAATGCCCGGCTTCGGGCACGTCTGGCCGTGCTTGAAAAGGAAGTGGAGCGTCATCGCAACCTGCGAAAGCTCGCGGATAGGCACTCGTCCAATTCGACCGGCAAAACGGCGGAGGATTATGTCTGCCGGCTGCTGGGGGTGAAATCGACGGAGCGCAATGCGGACCACGATTTCGTCATCGGAAGTCGGCGATTCGAGATCAAAGGCTCGAAATGCTGCCTCGGGTATTCGGGGGCAGATCGAAAGCATTCCTTCGTTCGCTGGACCTGGCACAACTTTCTCGGCTCCAGCCATCAGAAGACGTTTCACCGCCTGCTGCTGGTGGGGGAGGCGGATGAGACCCGCCGGGAGACCTATCTCGACAAAAAGTCGCCCTATGTGATTTTCGATGTGACGATCGAGTTTGCGCGTGAGATCGCCGCCTCGAGAAAGAATTACAGCGGGCGCTTCACCTTCCAATTATTCACCCACCGTGCCGGGGCCAAAACCAGCCAGCTTTGCCAGCGCATGTGGGAATACGAGATCACCCGGGCCGAGTTAAAGAAACGCTATCCCCGCAGCTCGGCATAGCGAAATACGGGCGGCGCTTGAATTAGAAAGGGGGATAAAAGGGGTGTTTGCCGCGCAAAATCATTCCCTTGGAGGCCCACTCCAAGACTTGCCTTCTACGGTGCAAACGCATTTTATCTCCATGCAAAATCGTTCTGCATCGATGCCAACTCATTTTTCTCCGTGAGGTGGTGTAGATTTTTGGACCAAGGACAAACCAACAAACGAAAGTCCTTCCATGAGCCAGAGAACCCATCAGAGTGACGCACCCGAATTCAAGGAACAAGCCCTTGGCCTGCTTAGTTTGGGAAAGCCCGCCTCAGACGTGGCGCAAGGGCTTCAAATCAGCAGCAACCTTCTTTACGCTTGGCGCAGCCAGAGTCATGGCCTGCATGGCGGGGGCGCAGGACTGCGACGCGTAGGTGCGCAGTCCGAAGCGGACACCCTGCGTCGTGAAAATGCACGCCTCCAAGCCGAGAACGCTTTTAAAAAGGCCGCGACTATCGTCAGCCCCGAAGTCGAAGCCGGCACGGGTACGAACTGGCTCCAGGCGCATTGAGCTGCTCCGCAGGCCTCCTCGGAATCAGAATACCTTGCGGCCCACCACCCCGATTTTTCCCGATTGGCGGGCGCTTCTGGCTCCGTTAGATGGGGCCGCATGAAACGCACGCTTGCCCTCCTCGCCCTTCTTTCCATCTCCGCCGCCGCCAAGACCGACTGGAGCCGCTTTCGCGGCCCGAACGGCACGGGCGTCGCCGATACCACCGGTCTCCCGAGCGTCGTGGACGACAGCACCACCCTTTGGAAGGCCCCGCTGGGTAAGGGCTGGTCTTCTCCCGTGCTGTTTGGCGACAAAGTCTTCGTCACCGCCGAAACGGCCGCGAACAAGCGGGCCGTGATCGCCCTGTCCGCCGCCGATGGGAAGGAAATGTGGCGCTACGAGTCCGAATTCGTGCCGCACAACATCCACAAGACCTACAACACCTTCGCCAGCAGCAGCCCCTTCGTGGATGCGGAGCGTGTGTACATCAACTGGAGCAGCGGCACGGACATCCAGGCACTCGCTTTGGACCACAACGGCAAGCTCCTCTGGCACAACGACCATGTGGCCGACTACATCCACGAGCACGGCACCGGCATCTCCCCCATCGTCGAGGACGGCATCATGATCGTGCGGAGCGAGTTTGACTGGCAGCGCGATGGCAAAGTCTATACCGAGGACCCCGCGCAGCAGAAGTGGACC
>JBEIGR010000715.1:0-2546 GCA_040381795.1 Verrucomicrobiaceae bacterium
GAGGGCTCGTTCATGCTGCTGGTGGAGATTGATGGTCCTGAGGCGCTGGTGAATGCTCGCGTGCAGTCCGTCGCCGAGCTTTTGCGTCAGGCAGGCTCGAATGATGTGATGTTCAGCGATGAAGAGGCTCTTCGCCAAAAGCTCTGGAAGGCCCGTAAAGCTTCCGGTGGTCTGCTCGGCCAGTTGAGCCCCAGTTACGTCGTGCAGGACGCGGTGATACCGAAGCGTGCCTTGGCCGAGGTGCTTCAGCTTGTCTATGATGAGGCTGATGCCGCGAACATCCGTGCGGTGAATATCTTCCACGCAGGGGATGGCAATCTGCATCCGAACTTCCTCTTCGACTCGCGTGTGCCAGGTGAACTGGAGAAGGTGGAACTCATCAGCAAGCGACTCATGCAGCGCGTCATCGAAGTCGGTGGCACGCTCAGTGGCGAGCACGGTATCGGCAATGACAAGTCCGCCTACATGCCGCTGGTCTTCGGTCCGGACTCCATGCGTCTCCAACTCTCCGTGCCCGCCGCCTTCAACCCCGCGCATCAAATGAATCCGCTCAAGGTTTTTGATAATCGCCACTTCGTCGCATGAATGTCTTCCCTCCCATGCAGAACGAGAGGCTCTTTGTTCCTTTCATGGATGAAGTGGACGGCACGCTGTGCCTGCCCGCGAATGCGACAGCGTCTGACAGTCATTCGCAAGCTCGCGCGCACCGCCTGCGCTTTCCGCTGGTTTTGGACGAGGCGAGTTCACTGCGTGAACAAATCGCCGCCACCACTCATGCGCCTGCGTCTTGCCGGTTTGGCCCCTATTGCGATAACGTCCTTGGCATGAACTGGCGGCTGCCTAGCGGACGCATCGCGCGCATCGGCGAGCGTGTGGTCAAAACCACGACCGGCTACGATTGGCTGCGCTTCCTACTGCACAGCGGCTCACGCTACGGCGAGCCTGTGGACTACGTCTTGCGGTTGCGGCCTGATTGCGGATTCACGGCCATCGCCCGCTTTGATGGCGACACGAAGGCCCTGCATTCATGTGTTTCTAAACTTCTTCACAGCGGCTGGATGCACTGGTGGGATGCGGTGGATTACATCACGGAAGGTGGGGCATCGTTCGTGCGGGTGATGATCCATTGTGTGCCAGAGGAAGCGTCCATCTTTGCTCAGCAACTCGAACACGTCGCTGCAGCGACGAGCACGCAACTCACGCTGCAAAACAACACGCCTCCGCCTCTGGATGGCCTTCCCGATCTCGTGATCAAGACGACACCTGATCGAGCCATCGGTCTCGCTGCGGAACTCGCGCACGGTGCGCGGCGTTGTGTGGCGCTGTGCTACAGCGGTGTTGTTCACGTCTATATGAACGAGAGTGAAGACCTCACCGAACGCACGCAAGCTCTCGTCCAACCTTACACCGCAGAACTCCACAGCCTCGGCGGCGACTGGCACTCCCGCTGGTTGCCTGCCACACCGCCGACCATCACCGAGTCTGCGTGGCTCAACACGCTGGAGGAAGCCATTCATGAGCACTGAAGCAATGACTCCAGACTACTTCTCCAATTGCACGCACTGCGGTTTCTGCCTCGCTGTTTGCCCCACTTACAAGCTCACCGGTGATGAAAACAATTCACCGCGCGGACGATTGCGTTTGTGGAGTGAAGAAGCGGCGGGACGGCTGCCGCAAGACAAGTGGACGGACTTTTACACCGCCGAGTGTGTGGGTTGTCTCGCCTGCGAGACAGCATGCCCCGCGACGGTGCCTTATGGTGAGATCTTCGAGCATATTCGTCATGAGCACGTCGCTTCGCATCGCTTCAAGCCAAAGCTTGCGCTTCGATTGGCAGCCGCAGCGGTCACGCGCCCGATGTTGTTCAATCTCGCCCTGCTTCCCGCACGGCTGCTCCGAAAAGCAGGTTTCAAGCTGCATCGCTTTCTTTTCCCTGGCCGTCCGGCGGCTCTGAAAAGCACCGCCGCGTATGCAGAGGAACTCATGCAGCGACATCGCCCCACGGGTCCGCGTGTGGCTTTCCTCACCGGTTGCTTGATGGAAGCCATGTTCCGCGAGATCAACTTCGCCACGGTGCGCGTGCTGATTGAGAACAACGTGCAAGTCATCATCCCTGATGGCCAGGGCTGCTGTGGCGCGTTCCAGGAGCATACCGGACTTGATGGAGTGGAAGCGCTTCGCGAGCAGAACCGGCGGGCTTTTGGATCTCTCGATGTCGATGCCATCGTCAGCAACTCGTCCGGCTGCGGTTACGCTTTGGGCAAGACCTTGCAGCCCGGCAAACAAGTGCGCGATGTGCTCGGCTACCTCGGCGACCTCAGCCCCGTGCGCCGCCAGCGTGGCCGCGATGATGGCACACGCGTCTATGTCGATCTGCCATGCCATCTCGTGCATGGACAGAAGGCGGCAGGCATCCCCGCGAATGTGCTCGATGCCACCGGCTACCGCTGGGAACTCGCTCCCAAGGCCAAGGACTGCTGCGGCTCCGGTGGCGTTTACAACATCCAGAAGCCTGAGAACGCACACACGATCCTCGCCGACAAATC
>JBEIGR010000716.1:0-2532 GCA_040381795.1 Verrucomicrobiaceae bacterium
CCTTCACGGATCGCATCCTGCCCGCTCTGGATCGCTTCAAGCCGGAAGTGATCTTCATCTCCGCCGGCTTCGATTCCCGCATCGACGATCCATTGGGCCAATTTCGCCTCACCGATGCGGATTTCATCACCCTCACCCGCCTCCTTCTCGAAGCCTCCCGCAGGCACTGCGAAGGCCGCCTCATCTCCGTGCTCGAAGGTGGCTACAACCTTGGCGGCCTCGCCAAAGCCGTGACCGTGCATGTGGGTGAGTTGAGGGCCGCGTGAAACCCAGCCCCCAAGAAAGGCAGCACCGCGACGTGTGATGTTTACCGAACATTGACTGGCCGACAGCACGCCCGACTGGCAAAATCCATCCGTTATGAAACTTCGACGCCTTTTCGCATACTGCTTGCCCTTGGCCTTCGCTGCCGCAGAGGAGTTGCCACTTCAATCCTCTTGGCATGATCCGAAACCGGTTCCACCCGCTTTCAAGCTGTCCTTGGAGATGCCTGAGCACCTCATCATCGGCCAAAACATCACGGCGGCGCTGATCGTGACCAACACCAGCACAGAGGCCTTTGAGATTGGGGTGGGTGGTGACTACCGAAGCACGGGTTATCCAACGCGGATGAAAGTGCGTGTTCGAGACGGGCAAGGCCGAGCGTTACCCGAACTGTCCTCAGAGAACTATGGCTTTAATGGAGGAGGTCTCTCCGTAAGCCG
Organism: Verrucomicrobiaceae bacterium; assembly: GCA_040381795.1. Lineage (GTDB taxonomy): Bacteria > Verrucomicrobiota > Verrucomicrobiia > Verrucomicrobiales > Verrucomicrobiaceae > Prosthecobacter. The sequence goes on from JBEIGR010000716.1 coordinate 705, forward strand.
TCAGGTGCAGCCACAGCAGAGCGAGCGAATCGAATTCCCGCTTGCTTGCTACGTCAGCTTTCCAAAGGCGGGCGAATACACGGTCTATGCGGGTCACGACCTTGGCTGGAAGATTGGCAAAGGTTTTCCGGTGGCATCAGCGAAGGTCACCGTCGCAGAACCGACAGCGGATGTGGCTGCCAAGTGGGTGGATGAATCGTTCGATCAGGATGGGGGAAAAGAGGCTTACGAGCTTGAGCAGATCGCCAGCGTGATGCGTCATCCCGCTTACCTCCCTGCGCTGCGGAAACAAGCAGAAAGCGGGCAAGTATATGCGGTGGAAGGCATCGGCCATGTTGCGACACAAGACGCAACCGAAGCTCTGCTGCGTCTGACTAGGCATGAGAAGCCTGAAATCGTGCAGCGGGCGTTCTGGCAGTTGATGCGACGGAGCCCGCCGCTGGATGCCAAACCACCGATTCTGAATTGGCGGCAGAAGTCACGCTATGTATCAGATCCACTTCTGCCGATGGCGTGGAAGAATGATTTTACACAGACTGCCAGTGAGGCTGCCATTCACAGCCTGACCAGCCAACACAAACAGGTGGTGGAGGCAGCGGCCATGTACCTCGAACTTTGCGGCACGGACAGTGCAGCGGAGGCCTTGATCAACGCTTTGCAATCCGCACTCAATGATCCCCATCCCCCACGCCGCAACGCCGAGACGAACAATCTCGATTTTCCGTCGCCACAACAGAGGCTCGTCAAAGCCCTAGATGCGCTGCGTCGCCGCGGCTGGCGGATTGATCACCTCGGGGGCACTGCCAGGTCCATCGCCAGGCTTCGTCAGCTCGCCGATGACGATGTTCCCAAGCCTAAAGGCGATGACTGGCGCTCCTTGATGCTGACCTTGGTGGAAAGCGGACCGCCGGCACTGAAAATCTGCGCCCTTGAAGCGATCCCTCAACCACTTGGAGACGCGGCAGTGCAAGCCGTGCTGAAGGCTCTTGATGATTCTGATTGGGGCGTCGTGCGCGTCGCCTGCGAGGTAGCGGGAACAAGCAACCGTCCAGAATTTGGCACGCCGCTCGTGCAGATCGTGGAAACCATGCACGAGGCCGTTCTGAACCGCGCTGCCATCAATGCGGCCATGGCTTGTGGTAGCCGACTACCACTGTGGGAGGCCTTGGCTTCAAATGTCATCGTCCCGGAGCGTTTTGGAGAGTCAGTAAGGGAACTGGTTCAAGGCACGATTGATCTGCCTTTCGAGGGCGGCGGAGGAGGAAACTCGAATTTCAGCCGCGAACAGCGTTTCGCCATCCGTGACGCCTGGCGGACTTTTCTGCGGCAGCATGCAAAAACTCTCGCTGCTGGAAAAAAAGTCCCGCCACCTCCATCAGATGTGGCTGCTACACTCACAGGAGCAAACTTTCAGCCGGCACAGCCAGCAGTCTCGCTGCAATTGAAGGATACCAGCTACTGGCCCAAGTTGCCTGGGCAAAAATGAGGGATTTGCCCCACTGCGCACTTTTGGTCTCAAGCAAGAAACCTCTCGGCCATGGCGATGTCACCCGGAAGCGTGATCTTCGGGTTTGGCGTGAGATTCTCGATGACGAAAACGGGCTCGCCGAGGTGCTGAACGGCGGAAACTTCATCGGTGACGAGAACGCCATCGCGAAGCACGGCCTCGTAGGCGCGGCGGATGAGGTCCTGACGGAAAATTGCCGCTCGGTGCCTCCGGGGATGATGTGATCCAGTTTGGGCACGTCCCATGTTTTGGCTACTTCAGCCACTTCATCACCTGCGACGAGGATGATGGTGGAGACTCCGTCACAGGCGCCAAAAGCAC
>JBEIGR010000717.1:0-2530 GCA_040381795.1 Verrucomicrobiaceae bacterium
CATGCGGCCTTTTTCTTCCATCATGAATTCCGCGCCTGCGAGAGCTCCCACGCTGCCGTGGCCGGTGCAATCGACGAAGTATTTGCCGACAAAGCGGGTTTCTTTGCCGCTCTTCGTATCGAGGCCGGTGACGCTGCGGATTCTTCCAGTGTGGTGCAGGCCTCCGGCCTGTTTTTTGTCTGAAGCAGCCGGGACGGCTGCACCACTCTCCATCTCCACGCCATAGACGTGGGTGTTGAGGAAGAGGTCGAGGAACTTCTCCGCCTTCACGACGTCTTCCTTGAGCTTGTCGTTGAATTCCTGCGGATCGGCTGCCGGGCTGTTGCTTGCACGATCGGCCATTTCTTCGATGATCTCGCCCAGGTGCGGATACAGGCCGCGACGCGTGCCGCCCATGGCCCAGACCTGGATTTCGCTGGAGCCATTGCCGCCGAGCACCGGACGGTTTTGGATGAAGGCGACCTTCAGGCCCTGACGAGCACCAGAAACCGCCGCGCCCATGCCGCTGTAGCCGCCGCCGACGACGACGAGATCGTATTCGCTGCTCTCAGGAGCCTTCTCCGGCAGTCCGAGCATCTTTTTGCGCATGCTGACGTCCGGCGTGAAGCTGGCATCATCGCTCAAAACGAGGGCGTCCACACGACCATCGAAGCCGGTGAGGTCCTTGAGCGTGATTTTGGCTTTGCCGTCGATTTTGACCGGTCCGGCCTTCTCCCACTGCCAATCCTTGCCCGTGGCACCGAACTCATGCTTCAGCGTCTCGCCATTCACGGCGATCTGAAAGCGTCCGGGTGCTCCCGGAGCATCCCACGGGCCGACCCAGTTCTTCGTGCGGGCCCAGAGCGTGTATTCGCCTGCGGGCACTTCGACCTCGGTCTCGGCGTCTTTGACCACTTTGCCCATGCCGTGCGCCATGAGGTAGGGCGAGCCCATCACATCAATGAACTGCGTGTCGAGCACCCAACCGCCGGGATTCGAGAACGATTCGGCTTCGATCCATTTCGGAGCGGCGCGGAGCGAGGTGCAAAGGGCAAGGAGGGCGGCTGGTCGGGCGAATTTCATGCGAAGGGCCGTTTTAAACGACAACCCGCCCAGATTGCAATCATTGCTTGGCCGTTACGGTAACTCTTCCTCAAGCCAGCGCCGCTCGAATATCGGCCTCGTCGATGCCGCGAAGCTGGAAAACCCGCAGGACGGTGTCCTCGATGAGGTTGTTTGGGCAGGAAGCTCCCGCGGTGATTCCCACGGTGACGGGACCGGTCCCGGCGAGCTTGGTTGAGTAGCTTTCCTTCTCGGCCTTCATGTGGAGATCGAAGTGGATGATCTGCTCCAGCGACTTGAGGCATTCCGCCGTGCGGATGAAGAAGGTGGGGAGCTGCTGCTCGCCGATTTCGACGAGGTGCGTGGTGTTGGAGCTGTTGTAGCCGCCGACGACGAGGAGCACATCGAGCGGATGCTTCAGCAGGCCGAAGAGCGAGTCCTGTCGCTCCTGAGTGGCGCCGCAGATGGTGTCAAAGACCTGGAAGTTCTGCTTTTCGGCATCCGGGCCGTCGCGATCCACGATGGCCTGTTTCAAGCGGCGCTGAATCTCCTCGGTCTCCGATTTGAGCATGGTGGTCTGGTTGGCCACCCCCACGCGGATGAGATGAAGATCCGGATCAAAGCCGTCGGAGTGCGACTCGGTAGGAAAGCGCTTCAGGAAGGCCTCCCTGTCACCGCCCTGACGAATGTAATCGCAGACGTAATCGACATCCGCGAGGGTGAGGATCACGAGGAAATGACCGCTGCCATCATCGCCGACGGCGCGGGAGGAGGTGGCGCGAGTCTCCTCATGCTCAGCCTTGCCATGGATGATGGAGGTAAAGCTCGTCTTGGCATACTGGCGCACGCGTTTCCACACGCTCATCACATCCCCGCAGGTCGTATCGACGATCATGCACCCGCGGCTGGAGATGAGCTTCATCAAATTGGTCTCCGCGCCAAAGGCTGGCACGATGACGACGTCCTCGGCGGTGAGTTTCGCGACCTCTTCTTCGTGGTGGCCGACGGGGATACTGACGATGCCCATTTCCGTGAGCTGACGGTTCACCTCCTGGTTGTGAATGATTTCACCGAGGAGGAAGACTCGCTTATCGGCAAAGACCTTCCGCGCCGCGTAGGCGAGGTCGATGGCCCGCTCGACGCCGTAGCAGAAGCCGAAATCACGGGCGAGGCGGATGGTTGTGTTTCCCACCGTGATCTCAGACCCACGGGCACGGATGCGCTCGACGATCTGGCTGCGGTAGTGGGTCTCCACCTGGGCCTGCACACGCTCCATGACCTCCGGGGTGCGGACGTTGACACGGCGAGCGGGGGCAGCAGGAACGGACATGGAATTGAAAGGGCTAAAAAAGACAGGGCGGCCATGTGATGGCCGCCCTGGGAGGTAAGTTGGCGATTAGTAGTTGTAAAGCTTGCCGCGAGCCGCGTCTTCAAAGACCTTCGGGCTCAGCATGTAGCTGTCAGGAGGGTCAGGCAGGGTGCTGTCGTC
>JBEIGR010000718.1:0-2525 GCA_040381795.1 Verrucomicrobiaceae bacterium
CAAGGGCGACGGTCATCCAGGAGCGCAAGTGCTCTGGCAAGGCCTCACCAAGCTCGACACCATCACCGAGGTCTGGCGCAGACTCCGCCCCCAGCAAACTTGTGGGTAAGGCTCAGAGCCTGCTGCCGCTTTTTATAAGCCAGCCTGTTGGCGGGAAGTCCTGGGAACATGCATCGAAGCGCCAAGGCTATGCTCGCGCAGTAGCGGTTTGGCTCTACAACACGAGGAGACGCAAACGGCAGCAGGGCTGCCTCGGAAAAGCGGCAGCAGGCTGCCGCAGTCCAAGGTCCATGACCAACACACCTCCGCATCGGTGCTTGAGCGCCTTCCCGTCCTGCGCTCCAGTGCCGTCTCGTGAAGGAAGCTCTGGAAGACCTCGAAAACTTTGTGACGGAAGTGGTGGTGCATAACCGCCGCGGCATTCGTGCTTCGTTGCTGCGTGTGGCCTTCCGTGGGCTGGCGGTCGTCTATTCGGGTGTGGTTTCGCTGCGATTGAAGCTCTACCGCGAGCGCTTCATCCATGATCACCATCTGGGCGTGCCCGTCGTTAGCGTGGGAAATTTGACCGTCGGCGGCACGGGCAAGACGCCCGTCGTCGAAATGCTGGCCAAAGCTCTTCAGGAACGCGGACGCCGCGTGTGCATCCTGAGCCGTGGCTACAAAAGCAAGCGCCAGAAGAAAGCGCCGCTGGTGAAGCGGATCGGCGCGAAGCTCGGCTTCGTGGAAAAGCCGCCGGAAGCCCCGCCGCGCATCGTGAGCGATGGCGAGAAGGTGCTGCTCGATTCCCATGTGGCCGGTGATGAACCCTACATGCTTGCTCGAAACTGCCCCGGCGTGCCCGTCGTGGTGGATAAGAACCGCGTGAAAGCCGGCGCACATGCCATCAAGCATCTCGGCGCGGACGTTTTGGTGCTCGATGACGGTTTACAGTATCTCAAGCTGAAGCACCGGCACGACATTGTGCTCATCGACAAGACCGCGCCCTTCGGCAGCAACGGTCACATGCTTCCACGCGGCACCCTGCGTGAGCCGCCCCGCAGCCTTCGCCGCGCCAGCTACATCTTCATCACCAAGAGCGACGGAGACAGCGAGGATCTCGTGAAGCAGATCCGCCGCTACAACAAGGCTGCCGAAATCATCGAGTGCCGCCACCGCCCCATGCACTTCGAGGACATTTATACCGGTGCGAAGCTCGGCCTGGACGAGATGAGCGGGAAATTCGTCGGTGCTTTGAGCGGCATCGCCGTGCCGGAAAGCTTTGAGAATGGCCTGCGCCGCCTGGGTGCCCGCGTGGAGGTCACGGCGCGGTTTCCCGATCATCATCGCTTTCACGGGCCGGAGATCACGCAGTTCATCGAGCGTTGTCAGCGTCGCGATGTGCATTGCATGGTCACGACCGAGAAGGACTTCGTGCGCTTCCCGAAACTGCCGCCTGCGGATGTGCCCTTCTACTTCATGCGGGTGCAGATCGAGATCGTGAAGGGCCGTGAGATCTTCGACAAGCTCGTGCGCCTCATCGCCGAGCCGCGTCATGTGCCCGTCGGCATTCTTCCGGCTGATTTCATGGAGTCCACCTGATGGAAACCACCAGTCCAGCGATCACGGATGTGCGGGTGCTCAAAGTGGATGCCGCTGGAGCCGCCCGCGAGGTCGCTGATGTCGCCGCGCGTGAGGAGCCGCTCGAAATCCGCGTGGAAGGCCGCGCTGTGGCTGTCGTCATGCGCACGCCCGGCCACGACGAAGAACTGGCCGCCGGCTTCCTCGTCAGCGAAGGCGTGGTTAAGCATCCTCGCGACATTTTGGAAGTCTCGCAATGCCCCAGCATCAACAACAAGCACGGCAACGTCGTCGATGTCCTCCTCGGCGGAGCCGTGGTGAACTGGGACTCCCTCACGCGGCACGTCTTCAGCGCCTCAAGCTGCGGTCTGTGCGGCAAAACAAGCATCGAAAGCGTCTTCGGCCAGTTTCCGCCCGTCACCGCCGAGTGGAGCGTATCGCCCAAATTGATCGCTTCACTACCCGACAAGCTCCGTGCCACCCAGGAGACCTTTTCCAAAACCGGCGGCCTCCATGCCTGCGCCGTGTTTGACCTCGAAGGCAACCTCATCGTGTCCCGCGAAGATGTGGGCCGTCACAACGCTCTCGACAAGATCCTCGGCCATGCGCTCATGCACAACCTGCTACCGCTCGACCGCCATATCCTGCTGCTCAGCGGCCGCGTCTCCTTCGAGATGATCCAAAAAGCCCTCGCCGCAGGCATTCCCCTCGTCGCCGCCATCTCCGCCCCCAGCAGCCTCGCCATCGACTTCGCCCACGATGCCGGCCAGACCCTCATCGGCTTCCTTCGCGGCGAGACGATGAATGTTTACACGCATGAGCGGCGCGTGATGGGGAGACAATTCCTGCAGGATTGATTGAAGTGCCGTTGAATTCGTTTTCGTGATTCCGTCCTTACTGTCAGTCCTATCCGAAGGCCCCTTTGGTTGTTCCCCTCACCTAACCTCTCCCCGCATCACACAGTGATG
>JBEIGR010000719.1:0-2522 GCA_040381795.1 Verrucomicrobiaceae bacterium
CAGGCGACCGGTGCCGAGGGATCTTCGGGCGTGAAGATGACGCTGCCCCAGCTCACCGGTTTGCCGTCAATGCTGAGCTTGCCGTTGATGGCCGTGCGCTTCGTCGGTTTGAGGAAGCCTTGATTGCGCAACCAGTCGCGGAGATGGCCGCTCCAGCTTCCGAGCACGGGATCGCCGAGATAAAGGCCGACACCATGCGGTCCCGGTTTGTAGATGTGCAGCTCGGCGGGCACCTTGTGCTTCCGGCAGGCGAGATAAAACGCGACTGGATTCTCCGCAGGCACCACGGTGTCGTCATCGGTGTGGAAGATGAAGATCGGTGGCGTGTTCGCGGTCACGCGCAGCTCGGTGCTCACATGCTTCGCCAGTTCGCCGTTGTCATTCGGGCCGAGCAGATTCCTCCGCGAGCCTTTGTGGCCGTAGTCTTCGATCATCGAGATCACCGGATACGTCGGCGCGGCCACGGTGGGACGTGCGCTGACTTGATCGACAGCATCATTCGTCATGCCAGCCGGCTTTTCGTCAAACATCGTCGCCGCCATCGAGGTGAGGTGGCCGCCGGCGCTGAAGCCGATGATGCCGATGCGCTCTGGGTCGATGCCATACTGCGTCGCATTCGCTCGCACATGCCGGATGGCCCGCTGCACATCGATGAGCTGCGTAGGAAAGTGGTAGCCGCTCGTGCCGAGGCGGTAATGCAGCACAAAAGCGCTCACGCCGATGCCATTGAACCACTTCGCCACCTGCACGCCCTCATGATCCGCCGCGAGCCCGCCATAACCGCCGCCCGGGCACACGACAAAGGCCGCGCCATTCGCTTTCTCCTTCGCTGCGGCCCACACATTGATGAAGGGCTGGTCCTTGTCCTCGTTGCCCTTCGCCAGCGGAGCGCCTTCCGGCCAGAGTTTGACCTTGGTGGGCTCGGCATGCGCGATGGAGGTCAAAAACAGGGCGGCGAGGAGGAGGCGGGACTTCATGGTCGGCCAAGAAGGCACGAGGACAAGGGCTTGCAACCCTCGGCGTGATCCGCGTCAGACCCGGGCCAAGCGTCGGCAGAAAAAAATGGCTGACAATTCTGTGATTGATCGTCAACCTTGGTTGGTAATAACACACCATCCTCATGCCTCAGTTTGTTCACCTTACCGACGACCGAAAGCTGGCCCTCATCAAGAAGGATGGAATCAAAGCGCAGAAGCTGCATGACGGCTCAAAAGGAGTTTTCGCCACGCCAGTCCTTCAGAACTATTATCAGTCCCACCAGTGGATTCGAGAGCTTCGCAGGCGGGGCGTTCGGGTGATTTCAGCCATTCAGTTTCATGTTCCAGACGAGGTTGAGGTCAGCGTGGGTCGTTACAGCGAGGAGCATGTTCGGACCAGTGCGGCTGATGCTGTCCGCATTTTCATGGAGCACCGTTCAGGCATGGGGTTGGAGGTCATCTTTGGGGCTTCGATTCCTCCAGAGTGGATCACCCGCACCTACACCCCCGATCAGGTCATTGGCTGGCGATACTATCCAGAGTCGCATTCGGATGGGCGGAAGCCCTGCGGCTGCTCTTTCTGCCAGCGAGGACAGATCAAGAATCGAAAGCTGCGTGAAGCCTATGAAAGTGAGTAGCCAGACATCATGTCATCGTTTGAACCTCAAAAGGAGCACAGCTTATGACCATCGTAATCATATCTGATGAGGAGTCGATGATTGGAGGCCTTTCATGCGGCCCGGTGGATGTGCTCATTTCATGCGGTGACCTTTATGATGCTGCCATCCGCCGTGCGATGGATCGCTACCAGCCCCGACACACGCTCGCCGTGCGTGGAAACCACGATCCAGACACGCCGTTCACGGATGGGATCATCGACCTGCACCTCAAGACGCACACGATTGAAGGTGTCACCTTTGGCGGCTTCAAGGGCAGTTGGCGTTACAAGCCGCGTGGACATCACCTCTTCGAGCAGATTGAGGTTTCCAGTTTGATGAGGGTCTTTCCTCCGGTGGACGTGTTTATAGCCCACAACTCACCTGCTGGAGTCCATGAACGTGACACGGGGACTCATCAGGGTTTCGAAGGCTTCGTCAGCTACATCGACAGAGCCTCACCTGCCATGTTTGTTCACGGTCATCAGCACATCGAGGCTGAAAGCGTCCGGGGCACCACCCGGATCATCGGGGTTTATGGAGAAAGGCGCATTCATCTCGAAACATCAGAGAGGGGCTAGTTTTCCGATCAGGCGTGTCGCCCGGCAGCCTTGATAGCCGTGATTCGGGAGACAGACGGATCATGACAGAGGAATGGTCCGCCACGGCTTCAACAGCCCGCACAAGCTCCTCGGAGTTGAATTCGATATCTCGGTTTTTCATCGTGTTGATTGTGCGGTAAAAGCCCCGCGATGCCAAGTTTCCGTTTGCCGTGTCGTTTAAGTAGCCTCCCATCCAGCCCCGCCATGATCTCCCGTCGTCATTTCCTTTCCACCAGCCTCGGTGCGCTCACCGTCACCTCCCTTCCGGCCATCGAGCCGATCAAGCG
>JBEIGR010000720.1:0-2521 GCA_040381795.1 Verrucomicrobiaceae bacterium
AGCGAGATCAGACCACCCTTTTGAAGCAGGACGTTTTAGGACGCGTGACTCAACCACGCGAGCAACGCGAGGCTCTGCTTGATGAGTTCGAGCGCAGCGGCATGAAGGGCCTGCCCTTCGCCCGCATGGCTGGGGTCAATTTCCAGAGCGCGATGTGGGAAGGCGGTGGAATGCGGGGGAGTCCGGTGGTTGCACCACCGGCTAATTTCTTTCGAGCCTCCGGCTCGGAGGTGGCTTGAGGGATGTAGCGGACGACGTGAGTCTTCCGCCGTTCTCGGATCGCTGACGCGTTCCGCTACGAGGCAGCCGTGATCACGAAACCAACGGCAACAACTTCCCGAGCAGCTCGCTAATTTTGACGCGTTCCTGCTCGCCGCTGTCGCGGTGGCGGAGGGTGACGGTGTCTTGGAGTTCGGGGCCTTTTTCGCCGCAGGTTTCGAAGTCGATGGTGACGCCGAAGGGCGTGCCGACTTCGTCTTGGCGGGCGTAGCGGCGGCCGATGCTGGCGGTTTCGTCGTAGAAGCAATTCAGGTGCTTCTTGAGCAGCGCATAGACCTCGCGGGCCTTGGCGACGAGCTCGGGCTTGTTCTTCAGCAGCGGGAAGACGCCGACTTTGATCGGGGCGACACGCGGATGCAGGCGCAGGACGGTGATGACTTCCTTCTTGCCCTTCTCATCGACTTTTTCGGTCTCGCTGAAGGCCTTGGCGATGACGGCGAGCGCCATGCGGTCGAGTCCGGCGGAGGGTTCGATGACGTGCGGGACATAGCTGCCTTTGAACAGACGCTCGAACCACGCACGCACGGCAGCCTCGGGCATCGGCTCGCCCTTGGTCTTGGCGGCTTCGGCAGCGAGGCGTTTCTGGATGAGGGCTTCCTTCTGTTCGTCGGTGAGCTTGGCGGCGGCGTTTTTGAGTTCTTCGTCGAAGATCTCCTGCGACTTGGTGCTGGCGGTCTGGTGCGCGGACAAATCGAAGTCGCCACGCGCGGCGATGCCTTCGAGCTCCTCGGTGCCGAAGGGGAATTCGCACAGGATGTCCACGCAGGCACGGGCGTAGTGGGCGAGGTCGGCGGGCGTCTGCCAGTAGTATTCGAGCACGTCGCCCAGGCCGATGCCTTGGTAGAACTTCGTGCGCTGATCCACCCAGTAACGGTGCCACAGCTCCCAGCCCCAATTCGGCTGCGGTTCGCTCAAATCGGCGCCTTCATGCCACACGGCGACCTCGCCGCTGATGATCTCGACGGCTTCGTCGGGCTTGATGAAGAACTCGAGCTCCATCTGTTCGAACTCGCGGCTGCGGAAGGTGAAATTCTTCGGCGTGACCTCATTGCGGAAGGCCTTGCCGATCTGGCCGATGCCAAAGGGCACCTTCACGCGACTGGAGTCGAAGACGTTCTTGAACTGCGCAAAGATGGCCTGCGCGGTTTCCGGGCGCAGGTAGGTCACGTCGTCCTCGGTTGCGGTGGGGCCGAGGTAGGTCTTTAGCATGAGATTGAAGGGACGCGCCTCGCCGAGCATGCCGCCGGTCTCGGGATGGAAATCGACACTGCCATTCACGGCGTCGATTTTCTCTTCGCCGAGCAATTCGATCTCCTCGGGCTTGCCGGCGGCTTCACCGGCGTTTTGCGCGATGAGGGCACGGATGCGTTTGCGGAAGCTCTCGATGTGCTCGCCATTCTTCAGCAAGGCGGAGATGGCGCGGTCCCAGCGCCAGCTGTTCGGGGCCTTTGCACCGCTGTATTTCATGACGACGCCGTCCTGCGGCTCGACGTGGTCGGCGCGGACGCGTTTGTTGGTCAGCGAGCACTCGCGCATGAGGTCGGCGAAGGTATCGACGTGGCCGCTGGCTTTCCAGATGGCGGGATTCATAAGGATGCTGGCATCCAGGCCGAGCACGTCCTCGCGTTCGCGGGTCATGGTGTTCCACCAGGCGGTGCGCAGGTTGCGCTTCAGCTCCGCGCCGAGCGGACCGTAGTCCCACACGCCGCCGCAGCCGCCGTAGATTTCGCTGCTTTGATAGATGAAGCCGCGGCGCTTGCAGAGGGAGACGATTTTCTCCATTTGAGCGAGGGAGGACTTGGCGTCGGAGGACATGATGGATGGATGTGGGATGAGGTTGGGCCGCATGGCTGGAGTGCCACCGGCAAGGGGGCGCGAAGGGAGCGCTAGAGGGGGCTTTTCGCAAGGGAAAGGTAGCCGTAGGAACTGGGAGTGTAACGTTCAGCGCAAAATAGTGCTTTTATACTGGCTGGCTTATTGCGAGCCTGCACCATCACTTTTCCACCCCTAGGAGCCCATCATGTCGTCTGCACTTCTTCGCTCACTCTCGTCCTGCCTTTTCCTCGCAGTGCTGGGTTCAGCCCATGCCAACACGCTGGACTTCGGGGATCTGCCGGACACGCCTTATCCAACCAAGCTCGCGGCAGACGGGGCCCGGCATATCGCGTCGCAGTCGCTCTACCTCGGCTCGCAGCCGCCGGATGCAGAAGCCGATGGTCTGGCCAATCCACTGGCGAATGGG
>JBEIGR010000721.1:0-2515 GCA_040381795.1 Verrucomicrobiaceae bacterium
GCTGCGCCCCGGTCGCTTTGACCGTCAGGTGACAGTGAGCCTGCCAGATGTGAAGGGTCGCGAGGAAATCCTCCGCGTGCATGCCAAGAAGGTGAAGCTCTCCGACAGCGCCGACCTCTCGAAGATCGCCCGTGGCACGCCCGGCTTCTCCGGTGCCGAGCTGGCGAACCTCCTCAACGAGGCCGCCCTGCTCGCTGCCCGCAACAATTTGAAGTCCATCAGCAATCCCGAGCTCGAAGAAGCCCGCGATAAAGTCCGCTGGGGCCGCGAACGCCGCAGCATGGCGATGAGCGAGAAAGAAAAGCAATCCACCGCCTGGCACGAGGCTGGTCACGCCATCATCAGCGTGCTTTTGGAGCACACCGATCCTCTTCACAAGGTCACCATCATCCCCCGCGGTCACGCGTTGGGCGTGACGATGTCCCTTCCCGAGGGCGATCAGCATTCCTTCCATCTCAAGGAAGCCCTGGACCGCATCGCGATGACCGCCGCAGGCCGTATCGCTGAGGAACTGTTCACCAACGATCTCTCCACCGGTGCCTCCGGCGACATCAAGCAGATGACCGGCCTCGCCCGCCGCATGGTCTGCGAATGGGGCATGAGCGAAAAACTCGGCATGGTGGGCTACGGAGCCAACGAAGATCAGGTCTTCCTCGGCCGCGACATCAACCGCTCCCGTGACTACAGCGAGGCCACCGCCCAGGAGATCGACCGCGAAGTGCGCCGCCTCGTGGATGAAGGCTACGATCGCGCCAAGAAGCTCATCATCGAGCATCGTGACAAGGTCGAGATCATCGCCAACGCCCTCCTCGAATATGAAACGCTCGACGGGGACCAGGTGAAGGACATCGTCCTCACCGGTAAGATGAGCAATCCGCCCGAAACCCGCAGCAAGCCCCCGCCCCCGCCACCCCTTCCAAAGGCCCAGGGCCCGCGGCCCGCGAAAATCGAGGACGAAGACGAAGGCGGCCTCGCTCCGAATCTCGCCGGCGCCGCAGCGTAAGCGTTTCATCCAGTTCTGATTTGGCGTGGTATTCATTTACCACGCCAAATTTGTTTTTGAGCTTCGCGATGGTCGTTCTGCCAGCGTTTAGGAGGCAGCCATGATTCGCCATCTCATTTTCCCATTTCTCGCGACGGCAGCCATCGCCACCACCTGGCCACTGGACGCCGTGGATGCCACCCTCAAGCTGCACGGTCAGGCACGCCCGCTTAGCGGCAGCCTTGTGATGGATGGAGCCTCGCTGATCGAACTCAAAGACAGCGCCAAGCTCGCTAGCAGCACGTTCACCGTCTCGCTGTGGTTCAATCCGTATGTGCTCCAAGGTGGGCAGCAGATGCTCATCGGCAAAAATCGTTACTCGCTCGGCGAACGGCAGTGGGGCATCACCATCGAGCCGGACGGGCATTTGAAGGCCTATCTGCACCAAGGCGGCTGGAGCACCATTTCATGCTCGGAGCCGCTCAAAGCTGGTTCGTGGCATTTCGTGGCTTTGGTGGTCGATCCGGGCAAAGCAGAGCTTTTTTTGAATGGCAAGCTTGTCGGCGAGGTGAAGCTCAAAAAGCCCATCTTGGCCACGGCGGCTCCCATCACGCTCGGTGGCATTTTTGACGATGAAAAAGCCCGCCAGACCTTTCTAGGCGCACTCGACGAGGTGAAGATCGAGCAGCGGGCCATTCGCGACCTGCCCTTTCAACCCGTCGCTGCTACGCACGAGCTGCCGAAGCCCAAAACGGCTGATTTTCCGCTGTGGGATGACTCGCAGAAACTCGCGGAGGCGAAGGACTTGCCCGTGCTCGATGGTGTGGAGTTTCGCGTCATCAAGAAGTGGGACAAGGCGGCGGATGGTTACACCTTCCTCCACGGCGTCGGCCTTTGCTCGCACAAGGGGAAGCTCTACGCCTCCATCGGCCACAACCAAGGCGATGAGAACACCGTGACCGAAGAAGCGCAGTATCGAGTAAGCGAGGATGGAGGAAAGACGTGGAGCGAGCTGCGTGTGATCGACGCGGGCGAAGAGGAGAACCTCGCGATCAGCCATGGCGTGTTCCTTTCCCATGCCGGAAAGCTCTGGGCCTTCCACGGTGCCTACTACAACAAGATGGAGCGCATCCACACGCGTGCCTACTCGCTCGATGAAACTACCGGCCAATGGGTGAAGCACGGCGTCGTGCTCGAAAACGGCTTCTGGGCGCTGAATCAGCCGGTGAAGATGAAGGATGGGAACTGGATCATGCCCGGCATCAGCGCGGGCCCCTATTCAAACAACGGCACCTTCCCCGCTGCGGTGGCGATCAGTCATGGCGATGACTTCACGAAGTGGGACTTTGTCAGCATCCCCGTTTATGACGGATTGAAGATGTGGGGCGAGTCGACGATCATCGTGGATGGCCCCAACGTGCTCAACATCGCCCGCTACGGTGCCAAACCGCTCGCCTTGATCGCGAAGAGCACCGACTTCGGTCGGGCGTGGACCACGATGGGCGAAAGCAACCTGCCCATGACCACCTCGAA
>JBEIGR010000722.1:0-2507 GCA_040381795.1 Verrucomicrobiaceae bacterium
CACCGTGAAAAAGAGCCGCCGCGCCTACGTGTCGCCTGCCACGCACTTCGCCAGTCCGCACAAAGATGAAAACCTGCCACCGATGGGCATGCGTGTGCGATTGAAGGCCAGCTTCGACACCTCGAGGTTCACCGGAGCCGCGAAAGTCATCCTCGAAGGCCTCAAAACCCACGGCATGATCCTCGCTGACAACGGCGGCGATTGGTTCATCAGCGGCGCACCCGATGATCGCTGGGTTCACGAAGAACTCCTGCCCATCCGCAAAGTGAAGGGCAAGGACCTCGAAGTCGTGAAGATGGGGCCAATGACGACACGATAAACAACATGAAAATGCTCCTCGCTCTCATCGCTTCCTCAGCTCTCGCCGCTGAAACCTGGTCCCCCTTCGGCCCCGGCGGCGGCGGCTGGATCGAAGATGTCGTCGCGCATCCGACGAATCCGAAAGAGGTCTGGGCCATGACGGATCTGAGCGGCTTGTTTCGCTCGCAGGATGCGGGAGTCACCTGGCGGAAGATGTCCGCCGATGTGGAGCGTGGTGTCGTCGCGAGAAAACAAATCACCTCGCACAACCGGCAGTTCGCCATCGATCCGGTGGACTCGAAGCACCTGTATTGGGGCGTCTGCGGCATGATCTGGGCCTCGCACGATGGTGGCGTGACGTGGCAGGCCGTGTTTGGCACTGCTCCGAAGGTGGGCGATGACAAAACACCGCATCTCGGCCATGCGATGGCCGTTTCAAAGAAAGGCGAGGTCGTCGCGCTCGATCACGACAGCATGCTACGCCTCTCGCGCGATCACGGTGCCACCTGGTCGGAGCTGTCGAAGCCGCCAGTGGCCAAGAACTCCGCCGACACACCTGCGTTTCCGCTCTTCCTTGCCGATGACACGCTCTGCGTCTCCTGTCGTCCCTCGCCAGGCATCGCGGTGTCGCGCGATGGTGGCAAGACGTGGCAGCTCCAGCTCGCCGAGAGCATCATTTTGAATGCGCAGGCCACACCGGAAGGCGCGGGCGTGTTTGCCTTCGATTCGACCGGCAAACTGCATCGCAGCCTTGATGCGGGAGCGAGCTTCACGATGATCAAAGAGGTCCCGCAGCAGTGGCAGCCAGGTTTGCGCTTCGCAGGCGGTCTGGCAGTCGCGAAAGGTGGCAAGGTCATGCTGTGGTCGCTCGGGCAACTCGTGGTGAGCAGCGACAATGGCGAAACATGGACGCGCCATCGCATCGAGACGAACTGGAACCGCGGCAGTTATCCAGGCATGAATCGCTACGCCTCGCCCGAAGGCAAATGCAGCGCGCTCGCCGTCACCGCCGATGGCGCGACATGGCTGAAGTGCGACAGCTCGCTCATGTGTCGCAGCACCGATTTCGGTGTGAGCTGGACCGGCAGCACCGTGGGCTTGCAGATTCTCTGTTATTTCCAAGGACCCGCCATCAGCCCGTATGATCCGCAGCAGGCCATGGTCGCAGCGCTCGATCAAGGCGTCTTCAAAACCGAAGACGGTGGCGCATCATGGAAAGCGATGCGCATTCAAACCGACTGGTGGAATGACGACTGGCAAAACCACGACGGCAGCGTCGTCCGAGCGCATCCGACGAAAAAAGACACCTGGTTTGCCATCATCCACGGTCACGGCGGCACGCGGCATCCGCGTTTGCACCGCACCGATGACGGCGGCGAGACATGGACGCTCGTTTTGGACCTCAAAGAGCAATTCGGCGGCGAATGGGGTAAATGGCTCGATGACAGCGAGATGGGCGATTTGTGCTTCGACCCTTCGAATCCGGACGTGATGCACCTTTGCAATTACCAGCTTGGTGTCTTCAAAAGCAGCGATGGCGGCGCGACATGGAAGCACACGCTGAAAACGAAGAACGGCCTCAGCCTCGTCACCAGCCCCAGCGGTCAGCATGTATATCTGCAATGCCTCAAGCGCACCGGCCTCTACGCCAGCCATGATCGCGGCGAGACCTGGGAGGTCTTACATGCCTCCGATGGCGTGGATGGCCTCGCCCATCATCCGAAGGACGAGACGACGCTCTTCATCAGCGACGGCCAGCACGAGAACTACTGGAGCTACAAAGGCGCACGCCCCGCCAAGCTGCTCAAGAGCACCGACGCTGGCAAAACATGGACGCCACTCGCTGCTCTCGACAGTGGCCCGCTCTACATCGATCCCGTGAAACCCGAGATCATGCTCATGAGCACCCTGCACGGCGGCAAAGGCATCCTCCGCAGCACCGATGGCGGCCAAACGTGGCACGACTTCCATCACGACGCCCCCAGCTACACCGCCCGCGGCTTCACCTACGGCGGCACACCCGGCAGCGTGATCTATCACATGTTTGGCAACATGGCGCGGACGGTGAAGTTGTATGAGTGAGCAATTCGTCACCAAACCCTCGCTTGAATCTCCAAATCACTTCGCCTGATTGAAGCTGCATGAAAACCACACTCCTGCTCCTCGCCTGCTCTCTTTTCACCCAGTCCATCTTTGCCGCGGATGAC
>JBEIGR010000723.1:0-2503 GCA_040381795.1 Verrucomicrobiaceae bacterium
TGAGGGCCGAAGGGGGCGGTGGCGAAGAGGTCGCCGCTGAAGAGGAGGCTGTGTGTGGCAGAGTAGAAACCGCAGTGGCCGTGCGTGTGACCGGGCAGGGCCACGACGCGGAGGCCGCCCCAGATGGGCAGCTCGTCGCCATCGTGGAGAAGCTGGTCGGGGCGAAAGGCTGGCATGCGAAGCAGGCGTCGGCCGATCCATTCGGAGAGGCCGACGATGCGGCCCCAGCCGGTGTAGCAGGCGCGGTTTTCGAAGTGTTCGAGGTCGCCCTCCGGTCCGGCGATCCAGGCGTTGTGTTCGCGGGCGAGGGCAGGCGCATTCAGAACGTGATCGAGGTGCCCATGCGTGAGCAGGATGCCGCGGATGGGCAGATGGTCCCAGCCGCGGGCTTGGAGAGCTTTGGTCAAGGCGGCGCGTCCGCCGAGGAAGTCCGTGTCGATGAGGTACAAGGCATCGTCCTCCCGCAGCACGAAGAACTGCACGATGAAGGTGCGGACGATGAGGAGATCGGGCGGCGTAGGAGACAGGATTGACGATTGATGAATCACGATTGCTGATTTTTGAAGTGAGTCACGTTCGCGAGCGAGCCTGAAATCGAAAATCAGCAATCGGTTGATCGACAATCGTCAATCCTGACGAGTGGCAGGCAGGAGTGCCTGCCTCACTTATCCGACGGTAGAATGGGCGGCGGCTGGGCACGTGGCTTTTTGCGGCCTTTGACCACGATAACCACTCCAATGACGACTGCTGCCGGGATGATCAGGAGCATCAGCAAGATGGCAATGACGATGAGTTCCGGCGTGCCGAGAGGGCCAAAGGCCGCAAGTGCATTCATGTGGCGAATCTTCTGAAATCGGCGTCCACAAGTCAATAGCTCTCGCCGATGTCTGCACGGAGGCACTCGTGCCGCTGCTCGTACGCGTCATGGGCGACCTCGCGGCGATGGCGAAGGCTGAAAATCCCTGAAGCAAGCCGTCGCTTTCGGCGTTTGCTGGTGCCCATGAAGCTCCTCTGCTCGCTCGCCCTTGTTTTGCTCTCGTCGTTGGCCGCCGCTGCCACGCCGCCGAACATCATTTACATCCTCGTCGATGACCTAGGGTATGGAGACCTGGGCTGCTACGGGCAGAAGATGATCACCTCGCCGAACATCGACCGCATGGCGGCGGAGGGGATCAAGTTCACGCGGCATTATTCCGGCAGTACGGTGTGTGCTCCCTCGCGCTGCGTGCTGATGACGGGGCTGCACACCGGGCACTGCCGCGTGCGTGGAAATGATCCGTGGACCATTCCGGATGGCGATGTGACGGTGCCAAACTTCCTCAAAACGGCTGGCTATCACACGGCCTGCATCGGCAAATACGGCCTGGGCAAGCCGCTGCCGCTCAACGACCCGGAGAAGAAGGGCTTCGATGAATTTTATGGCTATGTGGGCACCAGTCACGCACACAATTTCTACACGAAGGCTATCATCATCAATGGTCGCGTGAGTCCGCTGCCGAACACGGTGATCGAGGGCTCCTTCAAAAACGCGGCGGACTACGTCGATGCGGAGTTCACCGGGACCGGCGTGGCACCACTCGACGGACGGAAGCAGTGGGTGCCGCAGCTTTGCTCGAACGAGGTGCGTCGTCATCTCGTGGAACGCTCGCGGGACAAGGGGAAGCCCTTCTTCCTCTACTACGCGATGAACATTCCGCACACCAACAACGAGGCAGGCAAGGACTCGCCACTCGGTCATGGCATGGAATGCCCGAACTACGGCGAGTTCTTGAAGAAGGACTGGCCGGACGCGGAGAAGGGCTTTGCACAGCTCGTGCGTTTCCTCGATGACGAAGTCGGTCGCATCATGGCGGAGCTCAAACGGCTTGGCCTTTACGAGAATACGCTCGTCATGTTCTCCAGCGACAACGGCCCACATCACGAGGGCGGTCACGACAGCGACTTCTTCAACAGCAACGGCGACTTCAAAGGCACGAAGCGCGACATGTCCGATGGCGGTATCCGCGTGCCCTTCATCGCCTGGTGGCCCGGCACGATCAAAGCGGGCACGGTGAGCAATCATGTGTGTGGTTTCCAGGACCTGCTACCCACCGTGGCCGAGCTCAGCGGCGTGAAGCTCCACGTGGAGACTGACGGTATCTCCTTCGCCCCCACGCTGCTCGGCAAAGAAGGTCAAAAGCCGCACTCGCATCTGTATTGGGACTTCAACGAGCAGGGTGGCAAACGCGCCGTGCTGAAGTGGCCGTGGAAACTCATCCACCTGAACACCGGTGGTAAGCAAACGAACCCGAAAGGGAAGGGGAAGCCCAAGCCGCTCGAAAAGCTGCTCTACAACCTCGAAACGGACATCGGCGAGGAAACGAACCTCGCGGCTGAGAAGCCGGAGATCATCGCGGAACTCGAAAAGCTCATGGAAGAGTCGTATCGGGCTCCGAAGTAGCTTCGATTGGCAATCGAAGCATCAAGGGACGTTCGGCTTCGACTGCCAGTCGAAGCTACAAAA